>JASLQE010000311.1 GCA_030744635.1 Dehalococcoidia bacterium
CGGTGCGGGTGCTTGGTGGCCACGAGCCCGAGGATGTCACCGAGCCCCACATCTCCGCCAAGTGGTGCTCCTTCTGCCGGGACTGCCTGGCACAGGGGCTACTGGGCCGGTATGACTACCTGGACGGCATCACCATCGCCCAGTCCTGCTACCATATCCAGCAGACCTATGATAGCTGGGAGCGGCATATTCCCATCTCCTTCAGCCACCATATATACATGCCCTCCCACATCCATAAGCCCAGTGCGCTGGAATGCCTGATTGCCGAGTTCCAGGACTTCAACGAACATTTGGAGCAGTGGACGGGACAGGACATCACTCCCCAGGGCCTGCAGGAAGCTGTGGCCCTGGTGGACGAGAGCCGCCGCCTTATGAGACAGGTATATGACCGGCGCATGGGTGATTGTCCCCCCGTCTCCGGCACCCAGGCCATGGAGATGGTGCTGGCCTCCCAGCTTATGGACAAGCGGGAGCATAACAAGCTGCTGAATGAGGCCCTGGACGGCCTTGGCCCCGGGGGAGGTTGTGACGGTGAGGTGCGCCTGATGCTGCTAGGCAGCGAGAACGACGATGTGGACTTCGTCCGCATGGTGGAGGGGCTGGGGTCTACCGTTGTGGTGGATGACCACTGCACTGGGGGGCGTTACTTCTGGAACCCGGTGGACACCGCTCAGGGTGACCTGCCGGAGGCGATTGCCCGCCGCTATATAACCCGCCCCCCTTGTCCCCAGAAGGATGTGGGGGAGGAGAGGACACGGATAGGACACATCGTCTCCCTGGCACGCCAGTGGCAGGTACAGGGGGCCATAATACTCCTTCAGAAGTTCTGCGACCCTCACGGCTTTGACATGCCTTCGGTGCAGAACGCCCTCCGGGAAATGGGGGTACAGACCCTGTTCCTGGAGTCGGATGTGACACTGCCCGCCGGGCAGTTCCGCACCCGGGTGGAGGCCTTTCTGGAGACGATGCAGCTGGAAACGGTGTAGGAGGAATCTATGCCTACGATGACCCAATACCCCACGAAACGCATAGAATGTTGGGGACAGATGAAGGAGATACGCCGCCGGCACTTCCGCCACACCTGGGAGGCTCGGGAGAAGGGTGAGGTGGTCATTTTGGGGATATTCGAGTGGTTCCTATGCCTCTTCTCCGGCCTAGGGGACTTCGCCAATCCCTCCTATGGCCCCTACTACACCGTCCTCATGCGCAACCCTGACCAACTAACCAAGACCCTGGAGTATACAGAATCACTGGGCTTTACCAAGGATGTCTGCTCCTCCATGCGCTGTCACTTGGGCCAGCTCTATACCGGGCTCACCACCAAAAGCCCCCTGGGTGGGACACAGGTGCCAGACATCATCTTCCAGCCGTCCATCTGTCACTCTGTGGTAAAGACCGGTCAGTTAGCTCATGAGCACCTGGGCATCCCCTATTTTGACCTGGAGTTCCCTTTCAAGGACTCGCCGCAGACCCGTCGCTATCTTATGGCCCAGATGGAAGAGGCCATCGATTGGATGGAAAAGACGACCGGGCGGAAGTACGACGACCAGAAGTTCCTAGATGGACTGGCCTGCGAGTGGGAGTGCATGGTGCTGTGGGCACGCATATGCGAGCTGAACCGGGCGATACCGGCACCGCTGGATATGAGAATGATGTGGTCGCTCCGCCTCCCCATCGTCACCTCCCGGCACCGTAGGGAAGCGGTGGAGTTCTACCGAACCCTGTTTGATGAGGTCAAAGAACGGGTGAAGGAGGGCATCTCCGCCAACGGCTGGGAGACGGCCCGCCTTATGTATGAGGGCGGCCCTCCCTTCTATGCTGTAAACATCTTCCGGGAGCCGGAGCCTTTTGGGGCGGTGTTTGTGGGTGGGGAAGCAGCCTTTGTCACCATGGCTGCCTGGGATATCAATGAAGAAGATGGCTCCTGGAAGCCGGCCCAAACTCCCACCGAGCGGGGTATTGAAATCAGGACCCGCCGGCAGGGGATGGAGTCCCTGATAGAGCTCTATCTGAAGTACTACCCGATGCTGCGCTGGCTGGGGCTGCAGAACAAACCCCTGGAGCATGTAAGGCGTGCCCAGGACTGGGGTGCCCAGGGGGTGGTCTTCCACCTGGACCGGGGGTGTCGGGCGCTGGGGGCGGGTATGGAGGAGGCCAAGCTGACCGTGCAACAGGCGGGCTTCCCCACAGCCATGTACGAGTCCAGCATGTGTGACCCTCGGGACCTGGATCGGGAGAGGGTGAGCGACATGCTGGAATCCTTCTTTGAGAGTCTGGGGTTGTCCAAAATAGACCGCCATGATGGGGATGGCAATGGGCGGGGCGATGCAAAGTAAGCTGAAAGGACCGTTTGACGGCGTTCGTATTATTGACCTTAGCCGCACCCTGGCCGGGGCGCAGGCCGCCGGCGTGCTGGGTGACCTGGGTGCCGAGGTCATTATGGTGGAGAACAAGGCCAAGGCTGAGGGAGGTGTCTCTCCCCGTGGCCTGGCCGGTACCATCGTCAACGGCATAGACGGCCGCTACAACTTCCAGTCCCGCAACCGGATGAGTGTGGCCATAGATATGGAAAGTCCCCAGGGTAAAGAGGTTTTCTATGACCTGGTGTGGGTCTCGGATGGCCTGGTGGAAAACTACCGCCCCGGGGTCACCGAGAGGAAAGGGCTGGACTACGCCACCCTGAGCCGCATCAACCCCCGCCTGGTTTATTGCTCCATCAGCGGGTTCGGCCAGACTGGCCCCTACCGGCGCCGGGCGGGCTGGGACCTTATCGGCCAGGCGGCCAGCGGGCTGATGAGCGTGGTGGGTGAGCCGGGGCGACCGCCCGCGGTAGTGGGTTTTCCCATCATAGATACCTGTACCGGTATGAACGCCGCTCAGGCCCTCATGGCGGGGCTTTTTCACCAACAGCGCACCGGGGAGGGGCAGTGGGTGCAGACCTCCCTTCTGGAGACCGGCCTGGCCCTGTCCTCATATTTCCCCACCATGTACTTCGCCGGCGGTGAAGTCCCGGAGCCAACCGGTAGCTCCCTACCGGTGCTGGCTGTGAACGGCGCTTTCCGTACCAGCGACGGCTTTGTCATGACCGGTGTCATCAACGAGCGGCAGTGGGTGGGGTTGTGTCGGGCTATCGGTCAACCGGAGCTGGCTGATGACCCGCGCTACTGTACCGAGGAGGACCGTTTTGAGAACCAGCCGGAGCTGCTGTCCCTGATTCGGGAGGTGTTCCTTACCCGGACCACGGACGAATGGGTGGAGGCCCTTAACGCCGAAGATGTGGGTGCGGCCCCGGTGAACACCCTGGACAAGGCGCTGGCAGACCCCCAGGTGGCCGACCTGGGCATGGTGGTGGAGACCGAGGGGGTGGAGGGTCGCCAGGTGAAGATGATAGCCGCCCCGTACCATTTCTCGGCCTTCCCTGTGCTGGACTACCAACGGGCACCCCATGCCGGGGAGCATACCCATAGGGTGCTAACCTCCGTACTGAACTACTCCAAGTCCAGAGTAGCGGAGTTAGAGCGGCAGCGGGTGGTGTAGAGCAGGACCAAGGCCCGCAAGCGTTGTAATCCGTTCTTTACAAGTCAGGCTCAGCTAAAGTAATGTTAGGTGAAGCTCTCGTGATGCCCAGGCCAAGGAGACGCTATTGTACCTGCCCCGGGAAATAAAGCTGCTATTTGTGGCGCAAGCCGTGACCCCTGATGGCGACCTTTAAGGCTCCCCGCGGCACGGCGGATGCTCTGCCCCCGGACCAGCCCTACTGGGAGTTCGTGCGGCGGCAGGGGGAGGCCATCTGCCGGCGCTACGGGTACCGCCGCATCGATACACCTGTTTTTGAGGAGGCCGGTGTGTTCATACGCACCATCGGCCAGGACACGGACATCGTTGAGAAGGAGATGTACCTGTTCAAGGACAGGGGCGGCAAGGAGATGTCCCTGAAGCCGGAGGGCACCGCTTCCGTATGTCGGGCCTATCTGGAGCACGGTATGTCCAGCCTGCCCCAGCCGGTGCGCCTCTACTATCTGAGCCCCGTCTTTCGCTATGAGAGGCCCCAGGCCGGACGGCTCCGCCAGCACCATCAGCTGGGGGCGGAGGCCCTGGGGGAGCTGGACCCGGCCCTGGACGCCGAGATAATTGACCTGGCCTGGCGGTTTTACCTCTCCCTGGGCCTGCAGGGGCTGTCCATCCAGGTGAACAGCCTGGGGTGCCTGAAGTGCCGCCCCGCTTACCGGCAGGCGTTGGTGGCCTACTTCGCCTCCCGGCTGGGCGAGATGTGCCCTGATTGCCGCTCCCGGTTTGACCGCAACCCCCTGCGGCTGCTGGACTGCAAGAACGCAGCCTGCATAGCAGTGGGTGACGAGGCCCCCCGTAGCACGGACCACCTGTGCCTGGAGTGCGGCCAGCACTTTGCCTCCGTGGTGCGCTATTTGAACCTGTGGGAGCTAACCTACAACCTGGACCACCGCCTAGTGCGGGGGCTGGACTATTACACCCGCACCGTTTTTGAGATACAACCGCCGGAGGGAGGCTCTCAGAGCACCATCGGTGGTGGGGGCCGCTACGACGACCTGATGGAGGAGTTGGGGGGACGGCCCACGCCGGGGGTGGGCTTCGCCACCGGACTGGAACGCATCGTAAGCAACCTGCAGCGCCAGGGTATCGCTCTCCCGGCGGCACTGGGGCCGCGGGTCTATGTGTGCTATCTGGAGGAGGCCAGGGACGAGGCCTTCCGGCTGCTGGCGGAGCTACGCCACGGTGGTGTGGAGGCGGTGGCCGCCGTGGGGGGGCGCAGCCTCAAGTCCCAGCTACGCCAGGCTGATGCCCAGGGCATGTCCCGGGCCATCATTCTGGGCGGTGATGAGCTCAAGAGCGGCTGCCCCATGGTGCGGGATATGAGCAACGGCCAGCAGCAGTCCATCCCCACGGGCCAGTTGACAGCTTTTCTTAAAGGGCTTTCTGGATAGGCTTTGATGATGGCTTTCCTCCACCGAAAAGGAGTTAGATGCTCCGTATAGATGGCCGTAGCGGCGATGAGCTGCGCCCGGTGAAGATTACCCCCGGCTTTCTCTCCTTCGCCGAAGGCTCGGTGCTCATAGAGATGGGCCTTACCCGTGTGATATGTACCGTATCCGTGCAGGAGAGGGTTCCGTCCTTTATTGTCAGGGGCAGCGGAAGGGGATGGGTCACCGCTGAATACGGTATGCTACCCCGTGCCACCCACACCCGCAACAACCGGGGGATGTCGCCACGGTCGCAGGAGATACAGCGGCTCATCGGGCGCTCCTTGAGGGCGGTGGTGGATATGAAGGCACTGGGTGAGATGACCCTGGCGGTGGACTGCGATGTCATCCAGGCCGACGGCGGCACCCGCTGTGCCTCCATCACCGGCGCCTATGTGGCACTCTATCAGGCGATACAGGGTATGCTGCGCACGGGTTTCCTTAAAGGCTCCCCTCTTCGCGGGTCGGTGGCGGCGGTGAGCGTGGGGGTGGTGGCGGGGGAGCCGTTGCTGGACCTGTGCTACGACGAGGACTCCCGTGCTGATGTGGACTTCAACATTGTAATGACCAACCAGGGGGACATGGTAGAGGTCCAGGGCACCGCCGAGGGCCGCCCCTTCCCCAAGATCACCCTGGACTCCCTGCTGTCCCTGGCGGGGAAGGGCATAAACGAGCTTCTCCAGACGCAGCGGGTGGCTATTGAGGGGCTGAAGTGAAAGGCGCTATGCTTTCCGCCCGGACTTCTTCAGGGAGGATGGAGGCAACAGTCCCTTCATTGGTGTTGGGGTGCTGGCAAGGCTATACTGCGGGAGTATAGTCAGCTAACGGGCGGAATGATGCGGATCGGCACAAGGTCGTAACCGGTTGCGCCGTCCGGGGATGGGCGGTGCCTCTCCTCGGTCTGTAGCTCTCCGTCGCCGTCGGCCGCCCGAACAAGCAGGTCGTGGCGGCCGGGGGTGGGGTGCCAATCCCGTAGCCACAGCACCCAGGTGTAGGGGGACAGGGCCTCCTTCACCTCAGCGGGCAACCAGGTCTCCCCATAGTCGGTGCTGACCTCTACCCGGGAGATACCCCGGCTGCCGGCAAATGCTATTCCACCTATAGCTGAAGCGTTCTCCTTGGCTTGTTCCCCGGGGTGGGGCAGGTCTATGCGGGAGCTGGTGTTTATGACCGCATCATCGCTCCACCCCCGCTGCTGCCAGTAGCCCTTGAAGTCGTAGTCCACCACTTCCACGCGCTTGAGCCACTTGACATTCTTCATACCGTAAATGTTGGGTACCAGTGCGCGCAGTGGGAAGCCGTGGGTAGAGGTGAGCGGCTCTCCGTTCATGTGATATGCCAGCAGCGTGCCCAGCTCCTGGGCCTTCTTTAGGGGAAAGCTATCGGAGTAGTCATCATCACCGGTTAGCACCACCTTGGTTGCCCCAGGTCTGACGCCGGCCCTGGCCAGGAAGTCGGCCAAGCGCACTCCTCTCCACAGGGCGGTGCCCATCAGGTCGCCCCCCACCTCGTTGCTGATGCACATCAGGGTGAGGTACTGCTCGGTGCTGGGCAGCTCCAGCATCTCCTGGTAGCTGAGTGTCAGGGGTCGCTCCACCAGGCCTGTGACCTCCAGGTTCCACTGGGCTTCATTGACATCCGGGTCAAGGAAGTTTTTGGAGACAGCGTAGAAGTCCTCGGTTGGGGTTATCTCCGGAGTCAGACCCCCGTTACCGGGCCAGGGTATGCGGGCGAGTGTCCACAGCCACCGTCCCAAGACCGCGGCCGCAGCGACGGCTGCTACGCCCGTTGCCAGGCGCAGGACCAGGCGACGCCTCCCCCGGTCCGGCGGGGCCTCCTCATAGGAAGGCAATGTGTGTGGGGGGGTCGCAAACGCCTCCAGCAATATCACATATGAGGCCGCCACGAGCAGCCAGAGCAGGGAATGCAGGACGGCACCGGCGGGGGCGGAGACCCCGAAAAGGCCCTGGCCCAGGACGGGCAGCAGCACCATCACCGCTGCCAGCCAGAGCGCCAGGCCCATAACCAGGGGGAACTTCCATCCGGGGCCGGGGCGGCGCAGACGGCCGGTAGCCAGTCCCACTACTCCTCCGCCCACTATCCACCCCGCGGCAATCATGGTGAGCACAAGGGGCCGGGTGGCTTCTTGGAACATGCCGATGATGATGGAGGTTATCACCGGAGGCAATAGGACTGTGGCCATCTCCTGGATGAGCTGGGGTGGTGAGGGTACCCCCAGCAAGAGGCCCAGGGCCACGGATAGCAGGCCAGCCGCTGCGTTGGCGAACGCCCCAGCTATAAAAGCTCGCAGGTAGCTGTATTTGATTCCTTGTAGCACATAATAATTATATCAAATTGGCTCGTTGTGAGGCCTTGTATAGTGTACTAGACATAAAGGCACAAGTCCCGGATATCAGGACTGTAACAGAGGGTTGGCCCCTTGCAGATATCTGGTCAGTATATTGCTGGGATGGCGATTAGGCTTTACCGCTCCGGCCCTGGGTGTTAGAGTGTGTGCAGGTTGTGAGGAGGGGCACGGATATATTACCTGCGAAGGGGGAACCGTACGATGAACGCTCTGGAAGGTATCCTGGTACTGGACCTGGCCCGCCGATATCCGGGGGCCTATTCCGCCATGTTTCTGGGGGACTTCGGCGCCGATGTTATCAAGGTTGACCCGCCTGGCACCGAGTTCCCCATACCCTTTATAGATACCCACAGCGAGGAGTTCGCCGCACACTTCGCACCCGACCGCAACAAGAAGAGTATCGTCATCAACCTGAGGGATGAGGCGGGCCGGGAGGCATTTTACCGCCTGGTGAAGCGGGCTGATGTGCTTATAGAGGGGTTCCGCCCCGGTGTGATGAAGAAACTGGGGGCGGACTATGAGACGCTGAGGAAGCTAAACCCCCGCCTTATCTACTGCTCCGAAACCGGCTACGGACCCGATGGCCCCTATGCCAGCGTCCCCGCCCATGATATGAACTACATCGCCATCGCGGGTGCCCTGAGCCTGGTGGGCGCCAAGGACGGCCCTCCATACCTACCCAGCAACCTGCTGGCCGATATGGCCGGGGCCGGTCTTCACGGCGCTATCGGCGTCCTCCTCGCCATCCAGGCGCGGGAGCGGACGGGCCAGGGCCAGATAGTGGACATCTCCTATATAGATACGGTGATATCGTTGCTTTCTTATGATGCCTCTTTTTATTTTACCAGCGGGCGTGTGCCCAAACGGGGGGAGACCCACACCACGGGGGCCGTCGCCTGGGGGAATGTCTACCTGTGCAAGGACGGGGAGTACTTCTCCCTGGGCTGTGCCGAGCCTCACCTTTGGGCCAACCTGTGCCGTGCTCTGGGCCGGGAGGACCTGGTCCCTCTACACAATCCGGAGACCCCTGAGGAGCGGCAGCGGGTTATATCCGAGCTGTCCGCCATATTCCTTACCCGCACCCGGGACGAGTGGGCGGACTACCTGCGGGACAAGGAGGCCTGTACGGGCCCGGTGCTCAATATAGATGAGACTTTTCAGGATCCGCAGGTGCTCCACCGCAAGATGGTGGTAGAAGTAGACCACCCCAGGCTGGGTAAGGTGAAACAGGTGGGCATACCCATCAAGCTTTCTGAAACACCGGGCAGCATCCGCAGCGTCGGTGTACCGTTGGGGGAGCACACCCGCGAAATCCTCTCCGGCCTCGGGTTTAGTGAGCAGGAGATAGCTTCGCTAAGGGATAAGGGGGCTGTAGCGTAAAGCCTTGACCCCTTCTTTGGAAGAAGGGGGCCGGCTACCTTGTCACTGGGAGTCTGAGAAGTGACGGCGTGCCCGGCCCACAGCTCCCTCTTGGAGGAAGAGGGTCAGCAGTAGGCCGCTGCCCATGGTGGCGGCAGCCAGTTGGAAGGACAGTGCACCGTAGCCAACCTGCGCCACCAGCAGCCCGCCTATTCCCACACCCACGGCTGTGCCCCCCCAGTTGCTGCTGGATATAAGGCCGGTCAGAGTGCCCCGGGCCGGTCCCCCGGATTCGGTACAAGCGATAGACAGTATTGTTGTGACAGGGATGACCAGCATCACGAACAGGCCTGCTACAAGCACGGAAAGCCACATCCCCCACCCTAAAAGGAAGACCGCCAGTCCCGGGACTGTGGCTGCCAGAACTGCGGTGGCGGTCATTGACATCCGCCGGTGGCTACCGCCTATCTTACCCCCCAACAGCGGACCCAGTGTTGCTCCTATGGCGACGACTGCCATCGGCAAGGCCACCCCCGCTGTACTCAGCTCATGGGTCAGTATCAGGTAGGCCGGGAAGAAGGTGATAATCACACCAAAGGCCATGCGGGCTATCATGTTTGATACCGCCATATGCCAGGTGAAAGGAAAGGCGAACACCCGCCGCAGTCTCCCCATCAGCGGTAGCCCGGTGGCCTGAGGGCGATAGCGGGGGCAGAGTACTGCTAATGCCAGGGAGGCCAGGAGCATGGTTATGCCGGCGGCAACAAAGGGAGAGCGCCACCCGGCGAAGTCGGCCAGGACAGCGGCTAAGGGTATACCCAGCAGGCTGCTCAGGCCCGGCTGCACCGTTATTGTGGCCACCGACATCGCCCTTCGTCTCTCGGGGAATACATCGCCGATGAGGGCCAGGCAGGTGGGTGAAACGATGCCTCCGCCGATGCCCGACATCACACGGAACACTGCCGCCATGGCGAAACCGGGGGCTGAAGCCGTTCCCAAAGAGCCTATGACTACCAGAAGGGTGCCCAGGAGCAGCACCGGCTTGCGCCCGTAGGTGTCAGAGAACGGGCCTATCGACAGGGCTGCCAGTGCCCAGGCCATGGACGATACGGCCACGAGTTGGGCTACCACAGGCACGGTGGTATTCAGACCGGCAGCCATATCCACCAGCAGCGGCCCCAGCATTGCTATCGATGTGATATTAGTAAAAACGGTGAATGCCAGAACACCCAGGAGGATGCTGAAGCGGGGCTGGCGGGTTGAACCTTCAGATAGTGACATAATTGTCCTTTAGGGACCTGCCGTGGCTGTTTCATTTTCACTTCCCCCGGAAGTAGAGAAATGCTGGCGGGCTCGGGCCACGGCGCGCTCGTTCACCATCAGGGCCATTAGTAGCAGACCGCTTCTCAGGACGGTGCCAGGTAGGAGGAAGGACAATGCCCCATAGCCGGCCTGAGCTACTAGCAGCCCGCCTATGGCGGCCCCCAGGGCGGTGCCTACCCAGTTGCTACCCGATATGATGCCGGACATAGTACCACGGGAGGCTCCCCCTGTCTCGGCCACCAGTATCATCAGGATAGTGGTTAGGGGAACAATCAGCAACATGAAGAAACCTGCGGTGAATACAGAAAACCACACCCCCCATCCCAGATGGAATATACCCAGGCCTAGGACTGCGGCTGCCAGTAGCAATGCGGCGGTAATCGGAAGCCGCCTGGTTCTACCCCCTTTCTTGCCCTCCAGCAGCGGTGCCGAGGTAGTCCATAGGGCGACCACAGACACCGGCAGGGCTACCCCGGCAGTCCCCAGACCGTAGGTCATCTGAAGGAAAGCTGGGAAGAAGGTGGCCATTACACCCCAGGTTATGCGGGCCATCAAGTTGCTTCCTGCCATATGCCATGTCAGCGGGAACGCAGCGATCCGTCGGAGCCTTTTGCCCAAGTCCAGGTCAGCCCTTAGAGAATGCTGGTGAGGGACCATAAAAAAGAGGAGTATGGTGGCCATGAACAGCGCCACTCCTATCACCAGGAAAGGAAAACGCCAACCTGCGAAATCGCCTACCACTGCAACTAGGGGGACGCCGAGCACGCTGCTCATTCCAGGCTGCATGGTGAGCGGGCTATGGACATGGACCTCCTCTTTTCGGGGAATATGTCTCCGATGAGGGCTATACAAGTGGGCGGCACCATACCACCGCCGATTCCAGCCAGCACGCGGAAACCCGCCGCAACGGGGAGGCTGGGGGCCAGTCCCGTGCCTATTGAGGCTATCGCTACGAGGCAGGTGCCCACCAGGAGCACCGGCTTGCGTCCGTAGGTATCGGAAAAAGGGCCCACCACCAGCGCCGTTAGCGCCCAGGTTGCAGCAGCTATAGTAACAAGCTGGCCTACTAAAGTAACTGTGGTATTCAGGGCTGAGGACATGTCCACCAGCAGCGGGCCCACCATGACCAACGAAGTGACCACACCGAAAATGGCGAAGGCCATGCTCACCAGAAGAAGTCGAGACCCGTGCTGTTCAGGGAAGTCCTGCTGCACCGGCATCAACGCCCTCTCAAAGTCCGCATACGCAACCTCTTATATGGTACGTGTCTCCCGTACCCGGCTGATGGTGGAGGAGAATATTCGCAGTCTGCCCGAGGCCGGTACGCCCGTTACCCCCTGCAGAGTGGCGTCTGTGCCTGGCCAAGCTTCCGGGAGGGCTCTAAAGCTCAAACATGCGCTGGGCGTTCTCATAGAGGATGAAGCGCTTCTCCTCGGCGCTCAGCCCAAGCTGCTCTAGGCCGCGCTGTGCTATTCGGGGGTCCCACCACGGGAAGTCTGAGCCGAAGAGCACCCTCTCGGCGCCAATCTTCCGTATCATGGCCAGCAGCTTGTCCTGGGGCCATTCGGCACCCACGGCGGCGCTGACATCGAAGCACAGATGGGGGTGCCTCCTGGCCAGGGCCAGGGCCGCATTGTAGTAGGGCTGGAAGAGGTGGGGGTACCATTCGGCCGGCCCCACCCCCATGTGGGCCAGCACCAGTCTCAGCTTGGGGAAGGCGGTGGCCACATCCTCGAAGTGCTCCGGCTTGGAGTACTCCACCGGCAGTTCAGGGTTGTCGGGGTGGGGGTGGGCACCCACATGGAAGACGATGGGCACATCCAGGGTCTGGGCCGTCTCGTAGATGGGCCACAGGGACTGATGGTTGGGGAAAAACCGGCCGATGGGCGGGTGGAGCTTGATGGCCCGGGCATCGTGGCTGGTAACCTTGTCGCGTATCTCCTGGCGCATGGCATCGGGCGACATGATGGGGTCCAGGGTGATGGTGGCGTAGAAGTTAGGGTGCTCCTGCGCCATGGCGCATGTCCACTGGTTGCGCCGCTCCAGCCGGGCCAGCAGCCTGTGCTGTATCTCGTGCTCGGCGTCCTCCCGCTGGCTGGGGGTGAGGTTCGGGGACAGCTTTGCCACTGCGGCATCCCACATATAGGCCAGGGGGATGGTGTTCACCATCAGCGCCCCGGCGACATCGGAAGCCTTCAGAGCGGCCACGGCGTCCTCAATGGTGCCGCTGATATCGGGCTTGGACGGGGTGTTGGACATCGCCTGCCGTCCCGCCTCCGGGGTGTGGAAGGTGTGCAGGTGTGCGTCAATCACCGGATATTCTTGCATGGTACCTCCCTTGCCTGGCTGAGCAAATCTTAATACGCCACGCAGGGGAACGCAATCATCTGGAGTCCGGGCAGCTATCGGCTGGAGACTTTGAGCAGCGTCCTGTTGAGGCGGCTTCCGCAGGATGTGCGGAAGCTGGCCCCTGGTTCGTTTACGAATGAGCACCTGCCGCATCTTATGTTTGCCAGCGGGTTCCTCCCTGTCAAATCATGGGTAGCCGAAAATCATTGAGCGGAGGCCATATTCAATCGCCGCTGCTGAAAGCGGGGAGGTTAGCTGTTGCCCTGGTCCAAGAGGGCCTTGACCTGGGATGCCAGACCCTCTATGGGCAGAAACTGGGGCTGCTTCTCTGTGCGCCACTTGACCTCAGCGTTGCCCTTGCCCAGACTGCGCTGACTGATAACCAGCCGCAGGGGGATGCCGAGGAGGTCGGCATCGTTGAACTTGACCCCCGGCGAGTCCTCCCGGTCATCGAAGAGCACCTCTATCCCCGCTTCAAGCATCTCCTGGTAGAGTCCCTCAGCCACCTCGCCCACCTGGGAGCAATCCCCGTAGAGGGGGCACAGGTATACCTGGTGGGGGGCGATGCTCAGGGGCCAGGTGATGCCCTTATCGTCGTGGTGCAACTCTACGATGGCTGCCAGCAGGCGGCCCACTCCGATACCGTAGCTGCCCATTGTGACGGGCTGGGAGACCCCTTCGTGGTCCAGGAATGCGGCTCCTATACTCTGGCTGATGACGGTGCCCAGCTTGAAGACATGGCCCACCTCAATGCCCCGCCCCGCCTGGAGGGGTGAGGAGCAGCGGGGACAGCCCTGCCCGGCGGCAGCCGACGCTATATCCGCAACCGTATCCACCTGGAAGTCCCGGGGGTAGTTTACATTGTTTACATGGTAGCCATCCCGGTTGGCCCCGGCCACCAGGTTGGCCCCCAGGGCGATGGACTCATCACCCACGGTGGGGATGCCCTTGAGGCCCAGTGGGGAGGCGGAGCCGGCTACCAGCCCTGCCCCGGCCACCTCTTCCTCGGTGGCCAGGCGAAGCTCGTTACATTTCAGTAGGTTTTTAAGCTTCACCTCGTTTATCTCCAGGTCGCCCCGGATGACTGCAAACACCATCCGGCCGTCCGCCGAGTAGAAGACGGCCTTGAGGGTGCGGCTGGTGGGCACGCCCGCGAAGCGAGCCAGGGCATCGATCGTCTTGATGCCGGGCGTGGCTATTTCCTCCAGGGGGAGGGTAGTTTCAGCGGGGGGCTCCCCCTTTCGGGCCTGTGCCTTTTCCAGGTTGGCGGCGTAGCCGCAGGAGGGGCAGTGTATGATTTCGTCCTCGCCGGTGGGGGTGAGGCTGGTAAACTCGTGGGACTCCTTGCCGCCGATAGCGCCTGAATCGGCCTCCACTAGCACCACGGGCAGATGGCAGCGTTCGTAGATGCGCCGGTAGGCGTCAATCATAAGCTGGTAGCTATGGTCCAGACCGGCCTCATCGGCATCCAGGCTGTAGAGGTCCTTCATGGAGAACTCCCGGCCTCGCAGCAGACCCCCACGGGGCCGTAGCTCGTCCCGAAACTTGTTCTGTATCTGGTAGACCAGAACGGGGAGGTCCCTGTAGCTTCTGACAAAGGAGCGGGCCAACTGCGCCACCACCTCCTCGTGAGTGGGGCCCAGCACCAGGCGTCTCTCCCTGCGGTCCTCTATGGAGAACATTGTGGGGCCAAAGGCGGTGTCCCGGCCCGTCTCCTGCCACAACTCCAGGGGCTGCAGACCCGGGAACAGTGCCTCCTGCCCTCCGGCCCGGTCCATCTCCTCCCGGATGATGTTCTCCACCTTTTTGAAGGCGCGCCACCCCAGGGGCAGATAGGTATATACCCCGGCGGCCCCGGGGAAAATCATGCCCGCCCGTAGCAGTAGCTGGTGGCTGATGGTCTCCGCATCGGCGGGGGCCTGGCGCAGGGTCTTGGAAATCAGGTGTGAAAAACGCAGTCCGGCGGTGGGTGTCATATAATCTCTTTCTCTGTCTTCTCGCTGCCCAGGCTACCGAAGTAGAGGCCTGTGAGGCCTCCCCCCATCCGCATTATTGTCATCCGGCATTGCTGTCCTCCATCTCGGCCACCACGGCCATGAGGTCATCCATGAAGCTGGCTTCGGTAACGGTGCGCACCTTCTCACCTTTCTTGAAGATAACCCCCCGGCCTTTGCCAGCGGCCAGGCCCACATCGGCCTCCCGGGCCTCGCCCGGGCCATTGACCTCGCAGCCCATGACCGCTACTTTCAAGGGGCTACCGAGGTTTTTAAGCCTCTGTTCTACCTGGGCCACCAGCCCCTGCAGGTCCACATCGCAGCGCCCGCAGGTGGGGCAGCTTACCAGGACGGCGCCGTGCTCACGCAGGTTGAGGCTTTTCAATATCTCCCAAGCCGCACGCACCTCCTCGGCGGGGGGGCTGGTAAGGGATACCCGGATGGTATCCCCTATACCCTGGTGGAGCAGGATGCCGATGCCCACGGCGGAGCGGATGGAGCCCGCCGGCGGAGGCCCGGCCTCGGTGATGCCCACATGCAGGGGATAGCGGGTATGGCGGGCCATGAGGTGGTACCCGGCTACCGTGGTAGGGACATCAAAGGCCTTGAGGGATATCTTGATGAGATCGAAGTCCAGCCCCTCCAGGAAACCTATCTCCCGCAGGGCGGCGGATACCATGCGCTGTGCCAGGCTGCCCTCCGTGATGTCTTTGGGTAGGCTGCCGGCGTTGACGCCGATGCGAATGGGGATGTGCCGGGCACGGGCCTTGGCCACCACACGGGCCACCCCCTGCCGGCTGGTGATGTTACCCGGGTTGAGGCGCAGGGCATCCACCCCTGCCTTCAAGGACTCCAGGGCCAGGCGGTGGTCAAAGTGGATGTCGGCGATAAGTGGGATGTGGATGGCCTTCTTGATAGCGGTGATGGCCCGGGCGGCCTCCATGTCGGGCACGGCCACTCGTACCAGCTCGCACCCTTCCGCTTCAAGCTCGGCAATCTGGGCTACGGTGGCGGACACATCCCGGGTATCGGTCTTGGTCATGGACTGTACCACCACGGGGGCACCGCCGCCCACCGTCACCCCACCGATATCTACCGCACGGGTCTTGCTGCTACGGGTCACGGGAGAGATTCTCCGCCAAGCATCCTCATCAGGTCATAATAGCTAACCAGCAGTAGCAGGGCAAGCAGTGTTACGAAGCCGAAGAAGTGCACCAGCCTTTCTTTCTGGGGGGAGACGCGACGGCCCCGGCGGACGGCCTCCAGGCCCAGGAAGAACAACCGGCCGCCGTCCAGGCCGGGCAGGGGCAGGATGTTGATGATGGCCAGGTTGATGCTGATGAACCCGGTGAAGGCCAGCAGGGGACCGGGTCCGGCCCGGGCCATCTCCCCACCTATCTGGACGATGGCCACCGGGCCTCCTACCTGCGGGGAAGTGCGGCCTACTATCCAGGAGATGATTTCGTTGCGCAGGAGCTGGAAGGTATCCGCCAGGGTGCGGACACCCCGCGACATGGCTTGCAGTGGGGAGTAAGATACCTGCTCAACATGCGTGTCGCCGGTAGTGATAAGCACCCCCACAGACCCCTCGCTGGAGGGTGGCCGCCAGCGGGGCGTGAGGGTAAACTGCCGGAGGGAGGAGTCCCGCTCTATTACCAGGTCCATCGGACGGCCCAGGTTCAGTTGAATCTGGTAGGTGAGGTCCAGGTGATTGTTCACCTTGCGGCCCTCCACTTCCACCACCCGGTCTCCGGGCAGCAGACCCACCCGTTCCGCCGGTGAGGCAGGGGCCACCTCCATAATGGTAACATCCCCCACGGCCACCTCGCGAGGTAGCAGGAAGCTACCGGTGAACAGGAACAGGGGCAGCACGATGTTAACCAGTGCCCCGGAGCTTAGCACCATGAGACGCACCTTTTTACTCTTGCCAGCGAGGCTGCGTGGGCCTGTGGCCTCATCCTCCCCTAACAGGCGGACAAAACCGCCGAAGAAAAGCAGGTTTATTGAGTATTCCGTCTCCCCCCAGCGGAAGGCGGCCAGCCGGGGGGGGAACCCCATGCCGAACTCCTCCACCTTGACTCCGGCCAGCTTGGCTGTAATCAGGTGCCCAAGCTCATGTGCCATGATTAGCAGGGAGAGGAGGGTTATGACGATGATAACAGTCATCGGCTGGCTTCTTCCTCGGCTATCTGTCGCGCCCAAGTATCAGCTTCCATTATCTGCTCCAGGGTCGGATCCGGAGTAGGGGAGTGGCGGGAGAGCACTGCCTCTATCAGCCTGGGGATGCCGGAAAAGCCCAGGCGGTTCTCCAGGAACAGGGCCACGGCTACCTCGTCTGCGGCGGAGAGCACGGTGGGGGTGGTGCCACCCGCCCGCCCCGCCTCCACGGCCAGGCGAAGGCAAGGAAAGCGGACATCATCCGGAGGCTCAAAAGTAAGGTTAGCGGCCTCCTCCAACCGCAACCGGCCCCAGCCCGGACCCGGCCACCGCTGCGGGTAGGAGAGGGCGTACTGGATGGGAAGGCGCATGTCCGGGGCGGATAGCTGGGCCTTCATCGAGCCGTCCACGAACTCTACGAGGGAATGTACTATGCTCTGGGGGTGCACCATCACGCTGATTCTATCGTAGGGCAGGTCAAAAAGATGGTGGGCCTCTATTACTTCCATCCCCTTGTTCATGAGTGTGGCCGAGTCCACGGTCACTTTGGGCCCCATGTTCCAGGTGGGATGTGCCAGGGCACGGGTGGCGTCTACCTCGGCCAGCTCAGATAGGGACATACCGCGGAAGGGTCCACCGGAGGCGGTGAGCAACAGCCTTGCTACGCCTGCGGTATCCTCACCCTGGAGGCATTGCCACAGGGCGCTATGTTCGCTGTCCACCGGCACCAGAGGTGTATTGTGGTCCCGGGCCTGGGCCATGACAATGTCACCGGCGATGACCAGCACCTCCTTGTTGGCCAGTGCCACCATCTTGCCTGCCTTCAGGGCGGATAGGGTGGGCAGCAGTCCGGCCCGTCCGGAGGTCAACACCACCACCAGGTCCACCTCCGGGTGTGCGGCCATCTCGGTGGCCGTTAGCCGCTGGAAATCTCCGGGGGCCAGCCCGTTCCCTGCAAAGGCCACCAGCCTGGGGTGGTACTCCCCTATCTGCTGCTCCATCAATTCCCGGTTCCAGCCGGCGGCCAGGCCCACAATACGGATGTGGCCGGGGAAGACCCTGGCAACTTCCAGTGTCTGGGTGCCTAGGGAGCCGGTGGAGCCTAAGACGGCGATACGCTTCACAGGAACGGCACTATCCATACCACATAATGGTACAGTAGTGCTCCGGCGAAGACAATGCTATCCATGCGGTCCAGCAGGCCGCCGTGGCCGGGGAGGAGGCCGCTGGCGTCCTTGGCCCCTGACGAGCGTTTCAGGTAGGACTCGGCCAGGTCGCCGATTTGTCCGGCCAGGCTGAGGAGGAGCCCCAGTATAACGGCAGCAACCGCGGTTAGAGGGGTGAGGGGGGAGAGAAGGGCGGCGGCGGTACCGGCGGCTACCAGCCCCCCCACCGTCCCCACCCAGGTCTTGCCGGGGCTGATAGAAGGCGCCAACTTGCGGCGTCCCCATAGCCTTCCGAGAAAATATGCGGCGGTGTCAGAGACAAAGACCACTATCAACCCGAACAGCACCCAGTCCCGGCCATCGGCCTGCATGCGAAGGGCCAGCCACAACCCCAGCAGATAGCCGGTATACAGGGGGCCGCCCATCAGTGCTCCCCATCCCCCCAGTCCCCCAGTACGGTGGCGGACTAATGCCCCGGTGAGGGTGAGGAGCACGGTACTGGTGAGCAGTATGTCCAAGGTGTGCGGGAACCCGGTAAGGGGGGACAACGCCAGAGCCAGGGACAGAGTGGCACCCAGCGGCAGGAGGGTGCAGGGTATAGCTGCCAGGCGGTAGAACTCCCAGCAGCCCACCACGGCACCGGCGCCCACTATCAGGGTGAACCAGGGAGGCCCCAGCCATATGGAGAGCACCACCACCGGGATCAGTACCAGCCCGGTGAGCACCCGTTGCAGTAGCATGGGCGGGGTTACTGTTGCTCTTGCAGCCCGCCGAAGCGGCGCTGGCGCTGGGAGTATGCCTGCAAGGCATCTTCTATGGCCGCCTCGTTGAAGTCAGGCCAGCAGGTGGGGGTGGAGTAGTACTCGCTGTAGGCCGATTGCCACAGCAGGAAGTTGCTCATCCGGTGTTCACCTGCGGTGCGGATGATAAGGTCGGGGTCGGGCACATCGGCTGTGTATAGGGTCTGACTGAACAGGGTTTCGTCCACCGATTCTGGAGGGGTAGCTTGCGCCAGGAGCTTGTTCATCGCCATCAGTATTTCCTGCCGGCCACCGTAGTTAAACGCCAGGTTCAGAGTGATGCCCGTGTTGGTCTTGGTAAGGTCTACGGCGGCCAGTATCCGCTTCTGAAGGCGGGTGGAGAGGCCGTCGAGGGTCCCCAGGTGGTTCAGCTTCACCCCTTCCCGGTGCAGGTTGTGGACCTCCCGGTCTATCACCTCTCCCAGCAAGCGTAATAGGCCCCGCACTTCGGCACGGGGCCGGCGCCAGTTCTCTATGGAGAAGGCATACAGGGTAAGGTACCTCACACCGTGGTTGGCGAAGTTGCTGATTACCCGGCGGATATTCTCCGTGCCCGCCCGGTGTCCCTGGAGGCGCGAAAGGCCCCGCTCCCGTGCCCAGCGGCCGTTGCCATCCATGATTACGGCAACATGGTGGGGAACGGCTTTCTGAGGCTGGTTGGAAGTGCCCGGGTGCGCTATTGCCGCTCTATTGCCGGGAGGCGAATCACACCTCCAGTACTTCGGCCTCTTTCCCCTGGCCGATGGCGTTAGCCTGCTCAATGGAGGCATCGGTAATCTTCTGTAATTTCTCTCGGGCACGCACCATCTCGTCCTGGGAGATGGCCTTCTCCTTTTCCAGGGCCCGGATGGCCTCCTGGGCATCGCGGCGTATATTGCGTACGGCTATACGGCCACTCTCCACCCGTTTGCGGACCAGCTTTACCAAGTCATGACGCCTCTCTTCCGTGAGCGGCGGGATGCCCAGGCGGATGGTGTTACCGTCGTTGGTCGGGGTGAGTCCCAGGTCTGATTTGAGAATGGCTTTCTCTATGGGGCCCAGTTGGTTGCGCTCCCAGGGCTGGATGACCAGCAGGCGGGCTTCCTGGGCGGAGATGTTGGCCATCTGACTGACGGGTGTGGGCACGCCGTAGTAGTCCACTCGGAGTTTATCCAGCAGGGCTGGCGAAGCTCGCCCCGTGCGGATGGTGGCTAACTCCCGCTTGAGGGCCCCTGCGGCCTTGCCCATTCTAACCTCAGCATCGGCGAGTATTTCCCCAGTAGTCATGGCTGCTCCGATGCCTCCTTGAGTTCAAAACGCCATTGGCACCACATGTCAGGCGAGTAGTTGTCCGGCGGACACGATATACAACTGACTTCCATCTGTGGATTGATGGTATTGGCGAAGCTGGAGAAGTACCGCTGCTCCACGCCCTGACAGGAGAACAGGCCCAGGCCGAGGTCAAGCCGGTTTACCTGGGAGGCGCAATGTGTTACACGGAATACCGCCTCCTGGGTTGAAAGCTGCTCCACCTGGTACTGTGAGAATGTGGGCCAGATAACGCTTGAGCGCAGGGCCTGGATCAGAGTGGGTATGCCGTCCCCTTCTATATCAAAGGTACGCCGTAGCTGGTAGGCCTCCACCCGGCCAAAACGCTCCCACACGGCCTCGTCGCACTTTACTGCGGCCTCAGCGCCGAAGAGATTCTCTATCTCCATGAAGTAGTAGCCGTCTATGCGCGTCAGGTTTTTATAGGCGTCTTCCAGCAACTGGAGGAGCTTCTCCTTGGGCAGATGGGACAGATGTTCTAGTGGCATCTCTACCTCCTAACTAGTGACCAGGGTGCCCAGGGGCTCTCCGGCCACAGCTCGTTCAATACTATTTTGTGCCTGAAGGTCAAAGACGATTATGGGCAGTTTGTTCTCCCGGCACAAGGCCAGGGCGGTGGCGTCCATGACTCTCAGGTGCAAGCGTATTGCGTCCTGGTGGGTAATCTGGGAGAACTTGCGGGCCCCCGGGTGGGTCAGGGGGTCAGCGTCGTATATGCCGTCCACCTTGTTTTTGGCCATGAGAAGAGCATCGGCGCTGATTTCTATGGCCCTGAGGGCGGCGGCGGTATCTGTGGTCATGTAGGGGTTACCGGTGCCACCGGCGAATAGGACCACCCGGCCCTTTTCCAGGTGACGGACGGCGCGGCGGCGGATGAACGGCTCGGCTACGGCGCGGATTTCCAGTGCGGTCTGGGTGCGGGTGGCCAACCCCGCCTTTTCCAGGGCATCCTGGAGGGCGAGGGCATTGATGACGGTGGCAAGCATACCGGCGTAGTCGGCGGTGGTGCGCTCCATGCCTTTTTGGGCAGCCTGGCTGCCCCGCCAGATGTTGCCCCCCCCTATTACTACTGCAACCTGTATCCCCTGGGCCACCACCTGGCGAATCTGGTTGGAGATGTTGCCCATCACCGCATCATCCAAGCCGTACTCACGGTCCCCCATGAGTGCCTCGCCGCTGAGCTTCACCACCACCCTCTGGTATTTGGACCCCATTCTACTCGCCCAGTTGAAAACGGACGAAGCGTTTTATTCGAATATTCTCGCCCGTGCGGGCGATAGTGTCCCTCACCCTCTCCGTCACGGTCTTGCCTTCATCTTTGATGAAGGGCTGCAAGAGAAGACAGACCTCTCTGGGGTCCCTACCGGTATCCGGAGCCATGTCCTCGGCGGTCAGAAACTGGGGGTCGGTGGCGGTCACCTGGAGCACTATGTCGTGTGCCAGCTCCTTGAACTCCTCGGTGCGGGCCACAAAATCTGACTCGCAGTCCACCTCCACCATTGCCCCGATACGGCCGCCGGGGTGGATATAGGCCTCTATCAGCCCTTGAGAAGTGGAGCGTAGCGCCTTTTTCTCCGCTTTGGCCAGGCCGCGCTCCCGCAAGACGAGTATGGCTTTTTCTACATCATTGGCGCATTCTTCTAACACATTCCGGCATTCCATGACACCGGCGCCGGTTCTTTCCCTAAGTTCCTTGATCAGGGCTACCGGATTCGGCAACTGGTTCCTCCTGTTCCTCCTGCGCTACATCCTCCTGCTCAAAATCGTCCGGGCTAAAGCTGTAGGAGATAGGGGCCTCAGTATCCTCACCTTCAGATAAGGGCACTGCCTGGGACTCTTCTCGGAGGGCCTTGCCTTCCAGGACGGCGTCGGCCATTTTAGAGATGACCAGCCTTATGGCACGGATGGCATCGTCGTTGGCGGGGATGGGGTGGTCTATCTGCCGGGGGTCACAGTTGGTGTCTACGATAGCGATAATGGGGGTGCCCGTCTTGTGGGCCTCCGCCACGGCGATTTTCTCCCGGGTGGGGTCCACTATAAACATGGCCGAAGGCAGGGAGGTAAGCTCCTTGAATCCACCCATGAGGTGGTTAAGTCGCCGCATCTCCTCCTGGAGCTTGATGACCTCTTTCTTGGGGAGTGCATCCAACTCGCCTCGGGTCTGCCTGTCCTCTAAGCGTACCAGGTAGTCTATACGGGACTGGATGGTGCTGAAGTTGGTCAGCATACCCCCCAACCAGCGCTGGTTTACATAAAACATTCCACAGCGCTGGGCCTCCTGCTCCACGGCTTCCTGCGCCTGCTTTTTGGTGCCTACAAAGAGTATGGAGCCGCCATCGGCTACTATCTGGCACACATAGCTCCGGGCTTGTTCCAGAAGCTCTACCGTCTGTTGCAGGTCTAATATGTGGATGCCGTTGCGCTGGGTGAAGATGTAGCGCTTCATCTGGGGGTGCCACCGGCTGGTCTGGTGGCCGAAGTGAGCTCCTGACTCCAACAGGAGCTTGATAGAAACGACTGTGGGGTTTGTTGTAGCCTCCTGAATCATAACCTCTCCTACAGGATATACCGGCTGAGGTCCTCGTCCATTAGCAGGTCCCCAAGGTGGCCCCGCACATAAGCGGTGTCCACTGCTATCTTTTCCCCCTGTCTATCGGGGGCACTAAAGCTGAGCTCTTCTAGCACTTGCTCCATAATAGTATACAGGCGTCGGGCACCGATGTTCTCCATCCGCAGGTTTGTCTCCTCAGCCAGCGAGGCTATTTCTGCCACGCCATCATCTGTGAACTCCAACTCTACATCTTCGGTGGCCAGCAGCGCCTGGTATTGCCGGGTAAGGGAGTTCTGGGGTTCCACCAGGATCCTCTCCATGTCCCGCCGCGAGAGGCGGCTGAGTTCCACCCGGAGCGGAAAGCGGCCCTGAAGCTCCGGAATTAGGTCCGAGGGTTTGTTCTGATAGAAAGCGCCGGCGGATATGAACAGAATGTGGTCCGTCTTCACCGGACCGAAACGGGTCATCACCGTTGTACCTTCCACCAGGGGCAGCAGGTCACGCTGGACCCCCTCGCCGGAGACATCCCGGCCCATCTCCATGCGAGGTCCGCAGAGCTTGTCCAGCTCGTCCAGGAAGACCACGCCGTGTTCCTGGCAGTGCTGCACTGCCTCATCTATGACATCCTCAAAGTCAATGAGGCGGTTGGCCTCCTCGCGGGCCAGGATGCGCTGTGCCTCTCTAACACGCACCCGGCGGTGGGTCTTGTGCTCCCCGAAGCCCCGGAAGCTATCTACAAACTGCTCCCAGGAGTTTTCCTCGCCCTCAGGGCCGCCGCCTATCATCTCCTGCCGGCCGTCCTGGGTTATCTCAATCTCTACCACCTGGTCATCAAGCTTGTGGTCACGGAGGAGCCGGGCCACGGTCTGCCGCGACGAGCCTTTTGGGGTGAGTCGGCGCCGGGTGCGCCGCGCCTCTTCCCCGGAGAACAGGGATAGCTGCCCTTTGGCAACAACTCTATGGGTGGTATGAGGTAGCTGCTCGCACAGGTAGTCCAGCAGCTTCTCAGTGGCCAGCTTCTCGGCCTTGGACTCAACCTCACGAATCTTAACATCGTATATCATCATCACGCTATTTTCTACTAGGTCGGAGACAATGGAGTCCACATCGCGACCCACATAGCCCACCTCGGTAAACTTGGTGGCCTCCACCTTGATAAAGGGAGCATTGGACAGTAGTGCCAGGCGGCGGGCCAGCTCCGTCTTACCCACTCCGGTGGTGCCGATGAGCAATATGTTTTTGGGCACCACATCCCGTTTCATATCGGCAGGCAGGCGGCGGCGGCGTTCACGGTTGCGCATAGCTATGGCCAGCGCCCGTTTGGCTGATTGCTGCCCAACTATATACCGGTCCAGGGTATCTACTATTTCTTTTGGGGTAAGCTCCGCCATGGCGTCCTCCGCAGATGCCGTAACTCAGTTTAGCACAAGCTGCTTGCTTCGGCAATAATGATACAAGGGCTTGATGTCTGGCTCCCGGCACTACCCGCTACGCTTTGCTACCGCACTTATGGTATTATCTTCGTTAAAAGGGCAGGGAACGAGGAGGCGTATGGTTGGGATAACTTCTTTCGGGGCCTACGTACCCCTCTTTAGAATGCCACGGGCTGAGATTGCGCGGGCGTGGGGTATCGCCGCCCTGGGGGAAGGTGAGAGGGCGGTGAGGAACTACGATGAGGACAGCCTTACCATGGCGGTGGAGGCCTGCCAGGACTGTTTGCGTGGGGTGGAGCGCTCAGGGGTGGACGGCCTGTTTATGGCTACAACCACCGCCCCTTA
>JASLQE010000312.1 GCA_030744635.1 Dehalococcoidia bacterium
ACCTGTGGGTGGAGGCCCAGGGCCTTCACGGGCAGGTTGGGGCCGACTCTCGGTGGGGGGTGCAGGGGGGGCGCATCGAGCGCATGCTGCTATCGTCCGTAGGGGTGACCATCGGCGGTGGCACACTGGAGGTGCTGCGCAACATCATCGCCCTCCGCGGCCTGGGCCTGCCCCGCTGACATATTTTGTGGCATTTATCCTGCCATTCCAACCGGACTATGGTAATATGCCTCTGAGGTATCTTATGGCAGGAGTAAACACCAGAATTGGGGAGGATGGTAGGGTTGCCATTCCTTCTGCCTACCGCAACATCACTTTCATTGCCGCCCGGGGCGGGCCTGCCTGAGAATTGTATTTGGGTGCCAAGCCTCCCAGACAACCTGGGGTCCGGGAACATAGCCTCCGAGATATCTATAGGCGGGCGGATGGAAGCTGGTAAACACTCTGGTGGAAAGGAGAAGCCATGGGAGACCTGCTGGTGGAGAAGAGGGGCCATGTGGTGTGCCTTACCGTTAACCGGCCCCAGGCCATGAACGCACTGGACTGGCCCACCGCCGATGACCTGCGCCGCGCCCTTCAGGAGTTCCGGGATGACGATGATGCCTATGTGGCCATCCTCACCGGGGCCGGCGAGCGGGCCTTCTGCACCGGCGTGGATATGAAAAGCTTTGACCAAGAGTGGCCCGGGGCGGGGCAGGGGCCTGACTGGTACCGCCGGTTCGCCCACAGCGGCCCCGGCTACCTGGGATATACCCGGGGCACCGACATCTTCAAGCCCACCATCGCCGCCGTCGCCGGCTATGCCATAGCCGGTGGCATGGAGCTTAGCCTGTGGTGCGATATGCGCATCGTGGCCGAGAATGTCAGGATGGGATTCAGCGAGCGCCAGTACAATGTGCCCCTGGGGGACGGTGGCTCCCAGCGGCTGCCGCGCATCATCGGCCTGGGGCGCGCTTTAGAGCTTATCATCACCGGACGCCTGGTGCAGGCTGAAGAGGCCCACAGCATAGGCCTGGCCAACGAGGTGGTGCCCACGGATAGGCTCATGGAGCGGGCCTGGGAGCTGGCCACGGCTATCGCCGGTTTCCCCCAGGGCTCCATACGCTCCAGCAAGGAGGCGGTGATGCGGGGCCTGGGCACCCCCCTCACCGAGGGGCTCAGAATAGAGGCCGGGCTGCTCAACACCATCATCTTCAGCCACGATTTCAAGGAGGGCCGCCACGCCTTCCGGGAGAGACGGGCGCCGCAGTATCGCCAGGACTGACCTCACTGTTGTAAAATATCCAGTTAATGCACCCTTAGCTTGAGGTGGTTACGGTATATGGATAGTGTCCAGCTTATCAAGCACTTTATGGAGCCTCGCTCCGTGGCCCTGGTAGGGGTCCCCCGGCGCACCGGCCGGGGGACTTTCAACATCCTGGAAAATCTGATGGGTGCGGGGTACAAAGGAAAACCCTTTCCGGTGAACCCCAATGCCGGTGAGATTATGGGTATCAAGGCCTATCCCACTGTGCTGGACATACCGGAGGTGCCAGACCTGGCGGTGATGATGCTTCCCCGGCAGGCGGTGCCGGAGACGGTGAAACACTGTGCTCAGAGGGGCATCAGGGCGGCCATAGTGGTCAGCGACGGCTTTGATGAGGCCGGGGACGATGAAGGCCGCCGCTTGCAGCGGGATGTGGAGCGTATAGCCGGTGAGGGTGGCGTGCACCTGGTGGGGCCCAATTCCCTGGGCGTGGTCAACAACTATGCCCCCTTCACCTCAACCTTTCTGCCCGTGGCATCGGAGAGAGTCCCGGTAGCCCTGGTATCGCAGTCCGGCGGCCTGTTCGCCGGTTTCCATGAATTCATCATGGGCAAGGGTCTGGACCTGGGGAACATGTGCGATGTGGGCTTCTCCGATGCCCTGGAGTACTTCGCCCATGACCCGGATATCAAAGTGGTGGTGCTTCACATAGAGGGGATGAAACAGGGCCGGCCCTTTTTCCAGGCGGCCCGTCGCCTTGCGGGCTTGAAGCCGGTGCTGGTGCTCAAGACGGGCCGGAGCGAGGCCGGTAGCCGGGCTATCGCCTCCCACACCGGCTCGCTGACCGGGGAGGACCAGGTGTACTCGGCACTTGCCAGGCAGACCGGACTAATCCGCGTTGACTCGGTGGATGATGTATGTGACTTTACCAAGGCTTTCCTCCATCTGCCACCCCCCAAGGGCAACCGCCTGGGCATCCTCACGCCCAGTGGCGGCGCTGCCATCATGGCCCTGGATGTCCTGGGCCACTACGATTTTCAGATGGCTAGACTTTCTGCGGACACGGTGGGCAGGTTGCAGGAGTTCTGGTCGCCGTGGAGCACCCCTGGCAACCCGCTGGACATGATGTCGCCGGGTGTGATGCATGGCTACAAAAAAATGTACAGCACCTCACTCCAGGCCATGCTGGACGACCCCGGGGTGGACATAGTGCTCTGTATCGCCGGTACCCCCACCCTCAAAACGGTCAAAGGGGCGATAGAGGCCACCGGCAGGTGGGAGAAACCCGTGGTTAGCTGGGCCATGGGGCGCTGGGATGAGGCCTTCCTAGCACAGCTCAATGCTGTGGACTACCGTGCGGTGTTTCATACACCGGAACGGGCACTCAGGGCGATGGCGGTGGTGCGGGACTTCTACCGCCGCAACGGTTTGGATTGAAAGGCCTGGTCCCTGGGGGCGGATTCAGTACCCCTTAGTTGCCCTTGGAGGCCGAATTGGGATATAATTATTACCTAAGGTTCATGTGGCATGCAAACAACGGTAGTCCCTTCTTCGGATTTCAGGATTGAGGTAGAGCGGGAAAGCGGGGAGAGCATCTCCTCGTGCTACCAGTGCGGTAAATGCACCGCCGGTTGCCCCGCCGCCCTCGATATGGACGGCGGCCCGCGCTGGTTGCTGCGGGCCGTTCAGTTGGGTATGCGTGACGAGGCCCTGAATAGTGCCACCATATGGATGTGTCTCTTCTGTGCCGCCTGCCAGGCGCGGTGCCCTGCCGGGATTGACATACCTAAAGTACTGGAGACAGTGCGTCACCTATCCCTGAAAGAAAACAGGCCCCCCGCCAGCAAAGAGGTGGCCCTGTTCCAGCGGCTCTTCCTGGGTCAGGTGGCCGGTATGGGCCGGGTGCATGAACTGACCCTGGGCGGAACTTACAACCTGCGTAGCGGCCACCTAATGTCCAATGTGGGCCTGGTGCCCCGGATGCTGGCGCGGCGCAAGCTATCGCTCCTGCCCCACCGTAAAGGGGCACGCTGGTTCAAGCGGCTGCTATCAGGGGAAAGGAAAGCCCGTGATTAGAGAGGTTGCCTATTATCCCGGATGTGCCCTGGAGGGCTCGGCCCGGGAGTATGATGTCTCCGCCCGTCTGGTCTTCAAGGCCCTGGGGGTGGAGCTTCGTGAGGTGCCGGACTGGATTTGCTGTGGTGCCTCCTCCACCCATGGTCTTAGCCAGGAGGCGGCGCTGGCGCTGCCCGCCCACACGCTGCGGGCGGCATCGCAGATGGGGCTGCCCCTGATGGCTCCCTGCGCTATGTGCTACTCCCGCTTCAAGCTGGCTTACCTGGACCTGGTCAGCGCAGATATCTTGGCCCGCACCGAGGCCGCACTGGGGGAGAAAATTGGCTCCCTGCCTCCTGTGGTCCACCCGTTGCAGGTGCTGGAGGATATAGCCCCCCAGGCCAAAACCCCTCTTGACATAAAGGTAGCCTGCTACTACGGATGCCTCCTGGTGCGCCCCCCCGCCGCCGGTTTTGATGACCAGGAAAACCCCACCATAATGGACAGCATAGCTTTGGCATGGGGTGCCCAGCCGGTGCCCTGGGCCTTCAAGACCGAGTGCTGTGGTGCCGGTATGGCTGTGGCCCGGTCCGACATGGTGGCCCGGCTATCCCGGCGAGTGCTGGACCAGGCCCGCCAGGCGGGTGCCGAGGCGGTGATAGTGGCCTGCCCTATGTGTCAGGCCAACCTGGACCTTTACACCGGGGAGAAGGAAATACCGGTGATTTACATAACACAGCTAATCGGGCTGGCCCTGGGGCTATCATCCAGGGAGCTCATGCTGGACAGGCATATTATCAGTCCCCTGCCCCTGCTGCGGGCCAAAGGAGTGGTGGCGCATGGTTAAGGTAGGGGT
>JASLQE010000313.1 GCA_030744635.1 Dehalococcoidia bacterium
CAGTACACCGGCGGCGCGGAGCACGCCGTCATGCACCTGTTCTACTCCCGCTTCTTCACCAAGGCGCTGCGGGACATGGGCCTGATTGATTTCGGCGAGCCTTTCACTAGGTTCTTCAGCCAGGGGGTTATCGTCTCCGGCAAGGCCAAGATGTCCAAGTCCCGGGGCAATGTGGTGACCCCCGACCCCTATGTGGAGGAGCTGGGGGCGGATGCGGTGCGGGTCTACCTCCTGTTCGTAGGCCCTTGGGATCAGGGCGGGGAGTGGGACGATAGGGGCATCAGCGGCGTCTCGCGGTGGCTGAACCGGGTGTGGGGCCTGGTGGAGGACGGCTACACACCCCAAAGCCAAAGCCTCGACCCCTCCGCCACCCAGGCCCTGCGCCATGCCACACACCGCACCATAAAGAAGGTTATCCAGGACATAGAGCGCCTGCACTTCAACACGGCGGTGGCCGCCCTGATGGAGCTGTCCAACCTCATGGGCAAGGTACGGGAGGTGGGTGGTGTTGACCCTGCCGCCTGGGAAGAGGCCCGTGACAACCTGCTGCTGCTACTGGCCTCCGCCGCTCCCCACATAGCCGAGGAGCTATGGGAGCGCCTCGGAAAGCCCTACTCCATCCACACCCACCCCTTCCCCACCTATAATGAGGAGTTGGCGAAGGAGGAGGAGGTTACCCTGGTGGTGCAGGTGAACGGCAAGCTGCGTGACCGGCTCACCGTGTCTGTGGGTACCGCCGAGGAGGCGGCCCGGGAGCTGGCCCTGGCCAGTGAAAGGGTCAAAGCTCACTTGGAGGGCAAACAGATATCCAAGACCATCTTCGTCCCCGACAAACTCGTAAACCTGGTGGTGCGGTAGGGGGTTGAGTCACCGGCTCTGGACTATTACCTGCTGTCTAAGCAGTTCCTGCGGCATGCCAACGCCACGGCAGCACGCAAGTCTATTTCAACCCTGTGCTTTGCCGTGGGACTGGCTGGGCCGAGGAAACCTTTCCCGACGCCGGGGGGAAGCAACTCAGCAAGTTCGTCTAGCGTCATGAAATCAAAACCGCCGCCCTTAGGTGCGTCTTGGGAGCGACGGATAGCTGCATTTATTTTTCTGGCGATTTCCGGATGTGGGGCGAGGTCTTTCATAAGCGCCTTCAAATCTATGGTAAGCCAGTGCTCGCTCGATTCTCCCTTCAATTCATCCATCACCTTATGCAATTCAGGGGTGCCATCCCCTTCCTCTCATACTCCACCTCTCGCTCATCGGCCAACAGAAAGCCGGGCCGTTCCACGGCCTCCACACCCAGGCTCAGCAGCATATCCCTGGGTAGCACAGTATGAGTAGCCCCGGTGTCTACGAGGGCCTCGACCTCGGTGAACTGCCGTCGTGCCGGGTCACCCACCTGCAGCCGGACTGTGAATGTACCCATATAATAGTCCCGTAAAAATTGTATCACAGCGAGGACCGTAGGCGGGGCCACGGGACGGAGCCCCCTGAACAGGCTCTTGGGCGGGTAGCATAATACAGCCCGGTTCTGCCGCAGGACGGCGTCCTTTCCAAGCAAGTTACGGCAGTTGCGCATATTGTACCATTGCGGTATAATAGGTCAAGATGACCTGTTGGTCAACTAAGGGGGTGAGCCGTGGCTAAGAGGGTGAGCGCAGCACAGGCTAAGGCCCGGATATCGGCGCTGGCGGCGGAAGTGGCCTACGGAGGACAGCACATCATCATTGAACGGCGTGGTAAGCCGCTGGTGGCCCTCGTAAGCGTGGCCGAACTGGAACTCCTGGAGCAGGGGCAGGCGACCTCGGCACGGCCCCAGGGCGCTCTGGCCCTGGCGGGCGCCTGGCGGGAAGTGGAGGATAGGGACATGGACTCTCTCGCAGAGGATATATATGCCGGTCGGGAGAAAGACACGGGCCGCCCCGTGGACATTGAGGCCTGATGTACCTGTTGGGCACGGATATCCTGAGCAACCTGCTCAAACGAGCGCCGTCAACGGCACTCATCGCCAAGCTGGCATCCGTGCCTCCGGAGCAACAGTTTACCTCCAGCATCGCTCTCGGGGAGATGGCATATGGGGCCTACCGACTGCGGGGACGTGGAGGCTACTTAATGGAGCAACTGGAAAAGACCCTTTTGCCGAACCTGCCCGTGCTCCCCTTCGATGCTGCTGCCGCACGGCGATATGGTGAAGTAAGGGCAGAGTTGGAGCGCAGCGGGATACCTTTGGGTGATGCGGACCTGCGCATAGGTGCCATTGCATTGGTTCATGACCTAACAGTAGTTACGGCAAACATCCGGCACTTCCAGAGGGTACCGGGACTTCGAGTAGAGAACTGGCTGGCGGAATGAGTGCTATTCGTCCGAGAACAGGGGTCCAAAGGGCGAAGCCCCCTGATAATTTGATTAAGCAGCAACCAGGAGCAGTCAGGAGGGGTTTTGCCGGCTGATGAGAGCATATTAGCCTCCATAGAGTTTCAGATGAGCCTACTGCTTTTTGTGGCTTTAGCAGGCTATCTGATTGCGTATCGCATAAACCAGTCCGCCGTGGTGGGGATAATTCTGGCAGGCATAATTGTGGGCCCGAGTTTCTTAGGGTTAGTCACCTACACCGATTTCATATCGGGTATGGGTCATCTGGGGGCCGTGGTGCTCCTGTTCACCGTGGGACTACATTTCAAAATCAGGGATATCGCCAGACTCAAGTACTTCCCGATTGCCTTTGCGGGAATCGTTGTGCCCTGGGTGGCAGGCTTTTATCTCTCATACCTATATGGTTTTGGCTTCGGGGCTTCCGTCTTTGTGGGAACAGCTTTAACAGCCACCAGTATCGCCATTACCGCCAATGTGCTGAAAGAGATGGGCAAGCTGCAGACCGATGCCGCAAAGGCGATAATCGGCGCCGCCATA
>JASLQE010000314.1 GCA_030744635.1 Dehalococcoidia bacterium
GGGGTACCATGCTACTGGAGGTTCGGGGGCTTAAGACCTACTTTCATACCCGGAAAGGCCCGGTGAAGGCCGTTGACGGAATCAGCTACAGTGTGGCCCCGGGAGAAATCTCAGCTCTAGTGGGGGAATCGGGCTGCGGCAAGACCGTCAGCGCCCTCTCTCTGCTACGGCTAATACCCGAGCCGCCGGCAGAAATTCTGGAGGGCGAGGCCTGGTTTGAGGGTAAAGACCTGCTCCGTGTGCCGAGGGAGGAGATGCGCCATATACGGGGCCGGAAGATAGCCGTGGTGTTTCAGGAGCCGATGAGCAGCCTTAACCCGGTCCTCACCATTGGACGCCAGCTAACTGAAGCGCTGGTGCAGCACAGCATGTTGGACCGCAAGGGGGCCCAGACGGAGAGCGTCCGTCTGCTGGATATGGTGGGAATTACCGATGCTGACAGCCGCCTGGGGCAGTACCCGCACCAGTTCAGCGGCGGCATGCGCCAGAGGGTTATGATGGCCATGGCGCTTTCCTGCTCTCCCAGCCTTATCATAGCCGATGAACCTACCACCGCGGTGGATGTTACTATTCAGGCGCAGCTTCTGGAGATTATCTATTCCCTGACACAGCGGCTGCAGGTAGCAGTGCTTCTTATCACCCATAACTTGGGGGTGGTGGCAAAGTACGCCCACAAGGTAAATGTGATGTATGCCGGACGCATAGTGGAGCAGGCTTCGGCTGAGGAGATTTATCGGAACCCCAAGCACCCGTATACACAGGCCCTGTTGCGCTCCGTCCCCCGGCTGGACCGGGACCGGCAGACGAAGCTGGTGCCTATTGAAGGGCAGCCACCGGACCTGCTGGACCGTCCCCCGGGGTGCGCGTTCCACCCCCGCTGCTCCTGTGTTTTGCCCCAGTGCCGGGTAGTGTGGCCACCGCTGCTGACCATTAGCGATGACCACCTGGTGGCCTGTCCCTATGGCAACGGAAAGTAGTGCGATGAACAACGACTTGCTGTTAGAGGTAAAAGACCTGACTAAGTACTTCCCGGTGACCCGGGGTCTCATCTTGGAGCGCAAAATCGCCGATGTAAAGGCGGTGGATGGTGTAAACTTCGGCATCCGCCGTGGGGAGACCCTGGGGTTGGTGGGGGAATCGGGGTCGGGCAAGACCACGGTAGGCAAGTGTGTCCTTCACATCATACCGCCCACGGTGGGCGAGGTCTACTTTGAGGGCAGTGACCTGTGCCGGCTGGAGGATGAAAACCTGCGGCGGGTGCGGCCTCGGATGCAGCCCATCTATCAGGACCCCTACGGCTCGCTGAATCCTCGCATGACGGTTGACGGCATCGTGGGCGAGCCCCTGTTGGTGCACTCATTGGCCCGGAGAAAGGATGTGCGGGAGAGGGTTGGGGAGCTATTGAAGTTGGTTGGCCTGGAGCCGGAGATGGGACGCCGCTATCCGCATATGTTCAGCGGGGGCCAGCGGCAGCGCATAGGCATAGCCCGTGCCCTGGCGACTCAGCCCGCCTTCCTGGTGTGCGATGAGCCGGTGTCGGCCCTGGATGTCTCCATACAGGCCCAGATAATAAACCTGCTGGCCGAGCTACAGGAGAGGCTGGGGCTGACCCTCCTGTTCATCGCCCATGACCTGTCGGTGGTACGGCACATCAGCGACCGCATAGCGGTGATGTACCTGGGGCGGATTATGGAGCTTGCGCCCAGCGGCGACCTCTATCTACATCCAATGCATCCCTACACACGGGCGCTGCTATCGGCGGTGCCCATACCGGACCCCGTCCTGGAGAGGGAGAGGAAGCGGATGTTGCTGACTGGCGAAATCCCCAGCCCCCTCAACCCCCCTTCGGGATGTGGCTTCCACCCCCGCTGCTATGAGCGACAGGACATCTGCTCCCAGGTGGCCCCATCTGTTACGGAAAAAGACGGCCACATGGTGGCTTGTCACCTGTTCGCTTAGAGCCGCTTCAACCGCGGGTCCAGCACATCCCTCAGGGCGTCCCCTAAAAGGTTAACCCCGAAGACGGCCAAACTGATGGCGATGCCGGGGAAGATGGCCAGCCAGGGTGCGGAGTTAAAAAACTCCATGGACTCAGCCAGAGATCTGCCCCAGGAGGGAGTGGGGGGGGGGATACCAAGGCCGAGGAAGCTCAGCGAGGCCTCTACCAGAATGGCGGTGCCCAGAAAGGCGGTGGCCACTATGATGTATGGAGCCATGCAGTTGGGCAGCACATGAAGGAAGACGATACGCCACTGGCTGGCGCCCACCGCCCGGGCCGCCTCTATATATTGCTGCTCTTTCACCGCCAAGGCGGCGGAGCGCACCACCCGTCCCGCCCGGGGGATAAAGGGAATGGAGATGGCGATGATTACATTCCTTAGCGAAGGTCCCAGCACTGCCATAATAGCCAGTGCCATGATGAGGGTGGGGAAGGCCAACAGCACATCCATTACGCGCTGGATGGTGATATCCACCCATCCTCCCTTATAGGCGCTGAACACATTGAGGAGTGTGCCCACCACGGTGCCCAGGAGGGTAGCCAGGAAGCCCACCAGAATGGAGACGCGGGCGCCGTAGATGATGCGGCTCAGGCTGTCCCGCCCTAGCTCGTCGCTGCCCAAGAGGTACTGGCCGGAGGGGCTCGCAAGAGCGTCTCTAACATGGGTCCTCACCGGGTCCGCCGGGGCCAGCCAAGGAGACAAGATAGCTACCAGAATCATGGCCAGCACCAGGAAGGCCCCCGCTGCCCCCAGGGGCTTCTCCCGGGAAAAGCGGAGAAGGATTGCTACCCATCCATCACTACTCTGCATATTTGGCGGGGCTAGCACCTCTACCTGCTGGGCCATAGAACTCCTTTAGTGATAGCGGATACGGGGGTCCAGCCAGGAATAAATCAGATCCACTATCAGGTTGATGATGAGGACAAAACCTACGATGATGAGCACTACCCCCTGTACCAGGGGTATGTCACGGCGGCCCATGGCATCCACTATCAGTGTGCCCACCCCGGGCACATTGAAAATCTTCTCTATGATTACGGCTCCGCTGAACAGGATGACCATCTCCACTCCGAAGATAGTGATAACCGGCAGCGACGCATTCTTGAGGGCGTGGAGGTAAACCACCGTCCTCTCCATCAGCCCCTTGGCCCGGGCGGTGCGCACATAGTCTTCTTTGAGCACCTCCAACATGGAGCTGCGCATCATGCGGGCGGATACCGCTGCCTGCCGATAGCCCAGGACTAAGGCTGGCAGGAAAAGCTGCTGCAGGGATGTCCAGGGGTCTTTGTAGATGACCGCATAGGTTAGGGGCGGGAACCAGCTAAATACGATGAGCAGGAAAAGGATGACCAGCATGCCGAGCCAGAAGCTGGGGATGGACAGGCCGGAGATGGTAAACAACCGCAGCCCGTAGTCCACCCAGCTATCCTGTCTCAGGGCGGCCAGGATGCCCACGGGGACTGCCAGCGCCGCGCTTATGAGCACGGAGAAAGAGATGAGGGTCAGGGTGATGGGCAGCCTTATCCATATCTCGTGAAACACGGGCTGTCCAGTCCACAGGGAGTTGCCGAAGTCCAAGCGGACTATGCCCCATAGCCAGGAGAAATACTGGACATATAGGGGACGGTTAAGCCCTAACTGCTCCCGGATGCGGGCTACCTGCTCCGGGCTGGCCTGGCCGGTGTCCTCCCCGAGGATCATCATGGCGATGTCCCCGGGGAGGATGTTCATTAGTAAGAATATTAGGGTGACTGCACCGAAGATGGTGGGCACCATGAGTAGCAGCCGACGGACGATATATTCCTTCATGCGCTACTCTTCCGGCCATGGCCATGCCTGCAGGTACCCTACCTTTCTAGCCACACCTGCTCCATCTGCAGGTGGACGCTATATACGGTGTTGGCCGGGACATAGTTCTTGACCTGGGGATAGACACCGATGCCGTACTGCAGGAAGAAAGTAGATAAGGCGGGGCTATCCTTTGCCAGAATTCTCTCAATCTCATGGGTGAATTCTGTACGCTGGGCCATGGTTCCTGCCTCGGACTGCTTCGTGAAGAGCTCGTCTATTTTGGGATTGCTGTACCCCGTCCAGTTCTCGGAGCCTCCGGTTACCCAGTAGCTCATTATCTCATCGGGGTCAAAGATGTTGGAGTACATCACCTCCAGGTACATATCGTAGTCCCTAGCGCTGCGCAGCTCCATGGCCCGTGCAGTCTCGGGGAGGTCTATGGTGGTCTTAATGCTCAGGTGCTGCTGTAGCAGGTCACTCACCTGGGTGAGAATCCGCTTGTATATGGATAGGTTGCGGGCCAGCAGCCTCATCTCGAAACCATCGGCATAGCCCGCCTCGGCCATAAGCCTCTTGGCCTCGGCCACCCTTTCCTCGTAGGGCTTGTCCCACATCAGGAGCTTGGCCAACTCATCCTGGGGCAGGGCATAGGGGCTTTCCGGAGGCATGAGGCCCGCAATCCGGCCCCAACCCAGGTCGCCCACCGCTGCCAGGGTTATTTGCTCCCGCTCCAGCACCAGGTTCATGGCCCGACGCACCTTTACATCGTTCCACGGATTATCACCGTTCAGGTTAAACCACAGCATGCGTACCAGGGGGTGGGACAGGATTTGGAAATTGCCATTAGGCGCCTTAGAGACGTGGTCGTCGTAGATGGACTTGGTGGGCATGCCCAGGGTGGGGCTGGTCATGTCAATACGGCCGGCAACAAAGGCCGCCATCTGGGCGGGGCGGTCCCGTATTACATGGAGAATGATACCATCCAGATAAGGCAGGCCCTTCTTGAAGTAGTTGGGGTTTTTCTCATAGGTGTAGCTGACGCCACTTACGTACTCCTTGAGCATGAACGGTCCCGTGCCCACCATGAATTCAGGGGTTTTGGGGTCGATGTCGGCCAGGTGTTCGGCCTGTATCACTGCATATCCCTGGGCCAGCATGGAGAGCAGCGATGCCTGGGGGCTATTGAGGTGGATTTTCACCGTGTTGCTGCCCACCGCCTCCGCCCGGTCAAAGGCGGGGAAGCGGCTGGCTATGACGCTGCGCTCCGAGTCCGTCATCTTCTCGAAGGTATACACCACATCCGCAGCGGTGAAGGGCTGGCCATCGTGCCATGTGACCCCCTCCTGCAGGAAGAAGGTGTAGGTCAGGCCGTCACGGCTAACCTCCCAACTCGCGGCCAGGTCGGCTATGATGTTATCCGGCACAAACTCCCTCTTGGCGGGGTCAAAACGGACCAGGGTGCTGAACACGGGGTTGGCGAAGAAGGGGGTATGGGAGCCCCAACGGTGGAGGTCAAAGCCGGGTGGGTCGGTGCGGTTCCAGTACTCTATCACGCCTCCGTACTTGCCCGGCAGCGGGGTGGCGGTTGGTGCCGGCGTAGCCGCGGGTGCCGCAGCGGCCGCCGGCCTTGGTGTGGCCGCGGGTGCCGGGGTAGCCGCCGGCCTTGGGGTGGCCGCGGGTGCCGGGGCGGCCGTTGGAACTGGTGCCTGTGTAGGTGTCGGGGTAGCATCCCCTCCGCATGCACTGATGAGTAGTGCCAAGGAGATAGTTAGGGACACTACGAAGCTGAATCTTCGTCCGGTCATACCTTACCTCCCAACAGTGTGTTTTACGGTATCCGAGTTGCCCTACCGCATAATGTGATCGATTCTAAGCTACTAACAAGAGATTGTCAAGTGGGTTTAGAGCAATAGAAGCGGTATCCCGTCGTTATTAGCAGTTTCATTCAATCCTTTTGGGATGCGGTATGGTTCAAAGTGGAGGGCTTGAGCGCTAACGGGTGATACAAGGAACGAGGGAACTATGTTGGGGCGTCTTTGAGGTGCGGAGGCTTGGCCATGGAATAGAACAGGGCGGCAAGCACGAAGGCGCCAGCGAAAACGATTATGGCGGCCCGGTAGCTACCGCTGACATCGTAGACCCTGCCGGCGAACACGGGGGAGCTGACTACCAGAAGCACCCGTGACATATCGGCAAAGCCTCGGATTTTGGCGAAGTTCTTGCGCCCATAGTACTGGCCCAGCATAGACCAGTGCAGGTGGTTACAGCTATAGGCTACCGCCCAGAGGATGATGAATATGTATATGTGCACAATGGAGGTGGCAAAGAGCATTAGCGCCAGCGCCCCGCTGCCAACCAGCGATGCCATAATGAGCAGAGATCGCTTGGGCCAGCGGTCTCCCAGCCAGCCCATCGCCAGTCTCATGGGGGCGTTGATAAGGGCCAGGAGGGCAATCATGCCAGCCGCCGTCTGAAGACTCAGGCCCTTGTCTACCAGTAAGGGGACGAGGTGTACGATGACCCCGGAGTGAACAGCGAAGAACAGACTCATCCCGGCTGCCATGGCCCAGAAACTGGGTGTCTTGAGCGCCTGTAAGGGAGAGAAGTCCGCATACCCGACTCCAGTGCCCATCGCCTCTTTCACGGCGCTGTCCCATTCGGCTGTACTGAGGCCGTCAGGTCTCAGCCCCATGCTCTCTGGAGAGCGGCGGACTGCCAGTGACAGCGGCATTATCGCCAGCCAGTAGGTCAGGCCAACCACTACTACCGCGTAGCGCCACCCGTAATTAAGCACGAGTAGGGAAAGGAGGGGGACCAGCACACCGCCTATACCGAACCCCGTGCTTATCATGCCGATGGCGGTGGCCTTGCGCCGAATAAACCAGGCATTGGCGGCTGCCATGCCCGGGCTACCCAGGCCCAGGTTGAACCCCACACCTATCACCAGGGCATAGACCAGGAACAGTGTCAGGAAGGAGTCTACCCGAGAGAGTAGCAGGAAACCCAGCCCGGTTATGGCGGCGCCTATGAACTGAGACCGGCCCGGGCCGAAGCGGTCAATAAACCAGCCGACGGCAGGGCCTCCCAGGCCCCCCTCCAGCCTGACCGTGGAGAATACCAGGGAGGCCGCCGCCCGGCTCAAATTCAGGTCAGCGCTCAGGGGCAGGAAGAAAACGGTAAAGCCGTACATGTAGCTGGCACTGCCAAGCACCGATATGCCGGAGCAGGCCAGCACCACCCACCAGCCGTAAAATATCTTCCGCTGTGAGAGCAGCTTCAGCACAGCGGGGGCCTTAAAGGCCCTGGCTCAGCGCAGCCTATGGCGGAAGACATCGGCACGGGCGGGGAAAGGGAGCTCCTCGGGGTCTATGGGCACCTCAATCACCGCCGGCCGCTCGGATGCCAGGGCTTCGTGTACTGAGTTGGCTATTTCCCTGGGGGACTCAGCATAAAACCCCAGGGCACCACACAGTTCAGCATAACGGTCAAATCTGGGGTTGGTAATATCCGCCGCCACGTACCGGCCATCGTAGAGGTGTTTCTGGTAGGCTTTCTCTGCTCCCCAGCAGTTATTGTTGAGCACGATATTAACCACCGCTATGCCATGCCGCACGGCAGTTTCCATCTCCTGAGAGTTCATCATGAAGCCGCCGTCGCCGCTGATGCATACTACCGGACACTCCGGACGGGCCAGCTTTACCCCCAGTGCCATAGGCAGCCCCGAGCCAACGCAACCCAACTCCAGGGAGCAGAAAAAGGACCCGGTATCGGTAAACGGGAGACGGTCATAGCCGTAGCCGGTGGCGGCGCCGGCGTCAAACACCACTGCCGCTTGGGGGGGCACCACCCGGCGGAGTTCGTGGAACACCCGTTGTGGCTTCAGTGGCTGGGTGCTTGGCTCGGTCTCCGCATCCAGCCGCCTCTGGCGGCGCTCCTTGAGTCCTAAGGCAATTTGTCGCCGCTCCTCTCCTCCTGGCAGTGGCGACTCTTCTCCTAGAATGCGGAGCAGGGCGGTTAATACCGCCCTGGCATCACCCTGTATGCCTGCTGT
>JASLQE010000315.1 GCA_030744635.1 Dehalococcoidia bacterium
CAGTCCTGGGGCAATCTATCTCCACCTATCCAAACTGAGGTAGTTTAACCCACGGTGGGAGGCAGGTCAAGCCGCTATGGATGAATCCTTGACAAAGCCGGACGCGGTGGTAAATGGCTGTACTCCTGGGTAGATCAAGCGTGGAAGCTGGAGATGGTTTCCGTGGCGGTATCGGTGGCAACCGGGTAAGGGCTGGAAACCGGGCGGACTCCAGGGACGCGCAAGGGTTACTCAGGAGCCTTTTTTGCCTGCGGCGGCGGCGCTTCATGGAGGCACTTATCCCCGACGGCTGTGCAGGAGACCCCTCTTGCTCCATAAGGGCGATAAAGGGAAGGTTGCGGTACTTCTCCTGGTAGTCCAACCCGTAACCGACTACAAACTCATCCGGGATTTCTATGCCGACATAGGCCAACGGCACATCCACCAGGCGGCGCACCCGTTTATCCAGCAGGGTGCATACCGCCAAGCTGGCCGGGTCCCTGGACTTGAGGTAGTTCAGTATATAGTTCAAAGTCATGCCCGTATCCACTATGTCTTCCACCAAGATGACATGGCGGTTGGCTATGTTGTGTTCCAGGTCTTTGGTTATCTTCACCGCCGCCGCCTCTTCGGAGGTGTAATAGGAGATAGCCATAAAATCAATGTCCAGGGGAATGGACATGTTGCGCACCAGGTCTGCCATGAAACAGAAAACGCCCCGCAGCATCCCCACCAGCAACGGGTTACGGTCGGCATAGTCCTGGGATAGCTGGACAGCCAGGGCTTTCACCCGACGCTGTATTTGCTGGCTGCTCAGCAGCACCTTACCCACTCCCTGCCCCTTGGCATCGGCTATTGGCCCATAGCCGTACTTGGCCAGTAACCGCTCGTAGTCCCTTTTATATAACAGGCGGATTTTCACATCCGGGTAGAGCTCTTTCAGGCGGCGCATCTTCCGGTTCTTCTCTTTGACCGAGCTTTGCTTCAGGGTGGTGAGCTCTATATACATATCAAGGGCTGGAAGGTAGAAATCGGGTGTGAACATCTGAGTGGTGCGTTCCCCTTCCCACCGCAGGGCAAAGGAGCGAGGCTCGTAGAGCCATTCAATGCCGTAAAAGTCCAGGAGGTGGGCGAATTCCTCCTCGCTGGGATGGGCGAAGGATGCGGGGCGGGTAAGCTGTGAGGAGACCGTGGTTGCCGCTGGCTGGGTGCTGGCCCTGCCGTGGCGGCGGCGGCTCTTGAGTGCTTGGAGAAGCCGGGACTTGTCCAGTGCCACCCCGCACAGGGCGGCGATGGTGGAGAGGAAATCTGTATCTTCCGTTGTGAACTCGCGGCGCTCCTTGGTGCATACCCGCACTGACCCAACTATGGCACCTTGGATAGCCAGAGGGACGGCCATGATGGACACAATGCCTTCCCTTGCGGCTACTTCTGGATACTGGACGCGTGTGTCAGTAGCTGCATCCACTACGGTTACTACCTTGCCCTCCAAGAGCTCGGGCAGGCTGCGCTCAGCATCCATCACTCCTTTATGCAAGTAGGAGTCGCTGAGGCCCCACCAGACCCCGTGCACCAGTTGCCTCTGGCTGGAGTCCAACACCACTATGGAGCAAGCGCTGGCCGATAGCTCTTTGGCGGTAGCCTGGGCTATGTTCTTGAGCACTTCCTTTGTAGGCAGTGAGGAGTTTAATGCCTCTGTGGCTTCCCGGACGGCCTGGTGGTACCGGTATCTTGAGCCCTTCATGTATCTATCCGTATTCAGTATAACATAAGCGAATGGCCTTTCTTCCACCTTTGGTGTCTGTGGTGCTACAATAGGTGCCTAAAATGGAGGCAGCAAACCATGCCATATTTAGTGGAAATAGCGCCTGGTATTCACCAGATATACATAGAGGCGGTACGAGAAGGCGCTGTGTCTTCTGTGTTCCTGGTAGAGGGGGAGCGGGCGGCACTGGTGGAAACAGGCCCGGCGATACTGGCACCCCATGTTCTGGAAGCGGTGGACAAATGGAGGTGTGGCCGTCGGGGCATAGCTTACATAATACCCACCCACCTTCACATGGACCATGGCGGCGGGGTGGGGGCTTTAGCCCGGGAGCTGCCCCAGGCCCTGGTGGCGGCCCATTATCGCTTCGCACACCATGTGGTGGACCCGGTGCGGCTTATCGCCGGCACGGTGCAAGTTTGGGGGGAGAACTACGCGAAGGAGTGGGGCCCCATACTGCCTGTTCCCCCGGAGAGGGTGTTGCCGGTGAAGGATGGTGAGCGGTTGGACCTGGGGGGACGGGAGCTGGAGGTGGTATTCACCCCGGGCCATGCCCCTCACCATGTTTCTGTGTGGGAGCCGGGGACTAGGACGGTTTTCTGTGGTGAGACTCTGGGCAGCTACTTGAAATCCATCCGGGTGGTGGTGCCTACGGTGGCCGTGCCTTTCTTTGACTTGGAACAGGCCCTTAGCAGCATGGACAGGGTGATAGCTCTGGACCCAGAGCTGCTGGTATTCTCGCAGGGCGGTCCCTGCCACCGGGTTAAAGAGGCAGGGAGGCAGGCTCGGGAGGTTATCCTGGCCACCGCCGAGCAGGTGCGGGAAGCTATGGAACAGGGCTTGGGTGAGCATGATATAGTGGCCGGGTTGAAACGCTTCCATGAAGCACATCTTACCCCCTTCCTGCTATCTGCTGGCGATGGTTTCAACCTGGAAGAGGAGCTATGGTTGGACTACTACGAACAAATGGCCACCGGGTTGATGGCGTTTTTCAGGCGGCAGGACCTGAGGCAGGACTAAGGGGCTGGCTCGTGGCTATCGTGGAGAATGGCACGGGCTTGGGCGGCAAGCGTATGTGGTACCATAACCTTTACCTCGCCCAGGCCATCCACGGTAAGGCCCACCACCGGGCCAACGCTCTCATAGGTTAGCAGCGCCGGGATATCAGCAGTTTCCAGGCGAGACTTCACCACCTGGGCCTCCCACTGGCCGCTGGCTATGTATATGGTTTCAAGATTGCTGTCAGCGCACATGGCTTCAACTATATTATAGCAGGATTCGCTATCGGCTACTGTTCTCGTTCATAA
>JASLQE010000316.1 GCA_030744635.1 Dehalococcoidia bacterium
TAACGATGTCCCTTGGCAGAAGGCCCTGCTTCACCAGGGCCACCCCCTGCCTCCCCGCCTGGCGGGCAAGCTGGCGGCGGCGGCCATCCGTCGCCGGGATGGTGCCGTTACCCGGCAGGCCCATTCCCATGGCCTCCGTCAGGCAGTTCATGGTGTTGGCGGTAAACATTCCGGCACAGCTACCGCAGCCGGGGCAGGCCGCCAGCGCTAACTCCTCCAGGTCCTCGGGGGTTATCTCCCCCCGTGCCGCCTGGCCCACTGCTGCAAAAACCGTGCTCAGGTCCACCGCCTCACCCCGCCACTGCCCAGCCAGCATAGGGCCACCGCTCACCATCAAGGTTGGGATATTGAGACGCACGGCCGCCATGAGCATGCCGGGGATAATCTTGTCACAGTTGGTAACGAGCACCAGGCCGTCAAAGGCATGGGCACGGGTTACCACCTCCACCGAATCTGCGATAAGTTCCCGGCTGGCCAGGCTGTACTTCATACCCACATGGTTCATAGCGATGCCGTCGCACACGCCGATGGTGTTCACCTCGAAAGGCACCCCCCCCGCCTCCCTCACCCCGGCCTTGACCTCGGCGGCGATTTCCCTCAGATGCACATGGCCCGGGATGACCTCGCTGAAGCTATTGACCACGCCAATGAACGGTTTATCCAGGTCGCCAGGCTCCAACCCCAGGGCATACAGCAGCGAGCGGTGAGGCGCTCGCTCCAGCCCCCGCTTAATCTGGTCGCTCAGCATCCTTCCTCCACGGCCCTGATTTTATCCAGCCTGCGCTGGTGGCGTCCCCCTTCAAATGCAGTAGTCAGGAAGAGGCTCAAAAGCTCCAGGGCAGCCGGCCCCGCCAGCATGTCCTGTCCCAGGCACAGCATATTACAATCGTTATGCTCCCGGCACCGCTGTGCCGCCAGGGCATCAGCGCACACCGCAGCCCTCACCCCCTTGACTTTGTTGGCGGTGATGCACATACCGATGCCGGTGCTGCACACCAGTATGCCCCGGTCAAACTGGCCTTCGGCCACCCGCCGGGCCACGGCAAACGCAATATCCGGGTAGTCCACGGACTCGGGGCTATAACACCCGAAATCATGGCAGGTATGGCCCATCTCCTCGATCAATCTAACCGCTGCGGCCTTGAGGTCCAGGCCCCGGTGGTCACAGCCTACTGCAAGTCGCATCCCAGCACCCTCTCTATATCTACTCTCGGAATAGCCCCCTCGCGTAGTAGGCGGGGCACTCCGGTAAGGTCTATGACGGTGGACTCCACCCCCACGGGGCAGGGGCCGCCGTCTATTATGAAGTCCACCCCATCCCCAAGCTGTTCCTGTACCTCGGCCGCGGTAGTGGGGCTGGGTCGGCCCGTGATGTTGGCGCTGGTGCCCACTATGGGCACCCCCATCCCCTCGGCCAGCGACCGGGGTACGGGGTGGTCCGGGACGCGCACCGCCACGCCAGGCCCTCCGCCGGCCACAATAGGCGGTATCCGGCTGGCCCTGCGGAGCACCAGTGTAAGAGCACCGGGCCAGAATTTGTCAGCAAGCCTCCATGCCAAATATGGAACCTCCGCAACCGCTATTTCCAACTGCTCCTTACCGGAAAGCAGCAGCGGCATGGGATGTGATAGGGAGCGGCGTTTCAGACGAAAGACACGCTCCACCGCTTCAACCAGCAACGAGGAACCGCCAAGCCCATACACGGTATCGGTAGGAAAAGACCCCACACCCCCACCCCACAGCATCAAAAGTGCCGGGTCAATCCCGGAAGGAAGCAGGGTAATCATGGAAAGCGGCCATCACCTTGACGCCAGTATAGCACGATGATACCCTGTACTCAACATGGACCGCATCTCCACTACCGGCGATATTGAGGTCTCCACATATCTGGAAATAGCCAAGGAGAGGCGGGGCCAGAGAACGATCCCCCGTCAGAGGCGGCGGCGCATGCGCGAGACGGTGGCCGTTATTGACTTCGGCTCCCAGTACAACATGCTCATCGCCCGGCGCGTCCGGGAATGCAATGTCTACAGCGAGATGGTGCCTTATGATGCCCCGTGGGAGAAAGTAGCGGCCCTGAACCCCAAGGGCTTCATCCTCTCCGGGGGACCGGCCAGCGTCTATGAAGAAGGGGCACCCATGGCCCCATCCTGGGTCTACGATAAGCACCTGCCAGTGCTGGGCATCTGCTACGGGATGCAGACGCTGGTGCACCAGTTGGGAGGGAAGGTCACCCCCACCCCCAGCCATGAGTACGGCCACGCCACCCTTAACCTCAGCACAGACTCCCCCCTCTGGTTCGGCCTCCCACCCTCCATGCCGGTATGGATGAGCCACGGAGACCTGATAGTTGAAATGCCGCCAAGCTTCAGCGCCCTGGCCTATACGGATAACTCCCCGGTGGCCGCTATGGGCAACGACCACAACATCTACGGTATGCTGTTCCACCCGGAGGTAGCCCACACCCCGTATGGAAAGGACATCATACGCAACTTCCTGTTCGATGTTTGCGGTTGCAAGGGCACCTGGACCACCTCCAACTTCATCTCTGATAACATGGAAAGCCTGCGGGAGCAGGTAGGCAGCGGCAAGGTGGTATGCGCCCTCTCGGGCGGCGTGGACTCGGCGGTGGTGGCCACCCTCATCCACAGGGCGGTGGGGGACCAGCTCACCTGCATCTATGTCAACACCGGCCTGCTGCGCCGCGACGAGGTGGAGCGGAACCTGAACACCTTCAAGCAGCACCTGCGCATGAATGTGGTCTATGTGGACGCCAGCCAGCGTTTTTTAGGCAAGCTTCAGGGGGTCATCGACCCCGAGAGGAAACGCCGGCTGGTAGGGGAGGAGTTCATCCGGGTATTTGAAGAGGAGGCCTCTAAAATCGGCCAGGTCCACTTCCTGGCACAGGGCACCCTTTACCCTGATGTCATAGAGAGCTCCACACCGGACTCCAAGGGCTCGGCCCGCATCAAGACCCACCACAATGTGGGTGGGCTGCCATCCGTGATGAACCTTGAGCTACTGGAGCCCCTGCGCTCCCTATTCAAGGACGAGGTGCGGGAGGTGGGTGCCGCCATGGGCATGCCGGATGAGATGGTGTGGCGACAGCCATTCCCCGGCCCCGGCCTAGCCATCCGCATCATCGGCGAGGTCACCCCGGAGAAGTTAGAGGTGCTCCGGGCTGCGGACTGGATTGTGATGAACGAAATCAAGAAGGCGAAGCTCTATAGCGAGCTATGGCAGACCTTTGCCGTGCTTACGGATGCCCGTAGCGTGGGGGTGATGGGCGACCACCGCACCTACGGCTATGTGGTAGCGGTGCGCGCCGTGACCAGTGACGACGCCATGACCGCCGATTGGGCCCGGCTACCCTACGACCTCCTGGGCCGCATATCCACCCGTATCGTCAACGAGGTCCCCGGGGTCAACCGGGTAGTGTTTGACATATCCTCCAAACCCCCCGCCACCATAGAGTGGGAGTAGAGTGGGGGTGAACCCTGCTTACAATCCCTGTATCACCATGTCTGATATCCCACTAAACCGGCGAGGAGTGCTTTGAAGCTCCTCATCGTCGGTTCCGGTGGGAGGGAGCACGCCTTGGCCTGGAAGCTCTACCGGAGCCCCCGGGTATCCCGGATATACACCGCCCCCGGCAACGCCGGTACCGCCTCCCTGGATGAGAACCTTCCCATCAAGGCTGGAGATATTCAGGCTCTGGCGGATGCCGCTCAGAAACTGAGCATTGATTTAACTTTGGTCGGCCCGGAGGCCCCCCTGGCCTCCGGCATAGTGGACCGCTTCCAGGGGCTGGGCCTCCCCATCTTCGGCCCCACCGCTGCCGCCGCTCAAATAGAGGCCAGCAAGGCCTTCTCGCACCACCTGATGCAGAAGTATGGCCTGCCCTGTCCCCAGGGTGAGGTGTTTTCAGACTACTCGCAGGCCCAGCGCTATGTTAAGGACCAACAGTTACCCCTGGTGGTTAAGGCCGATGGTCTGGCCGCAGGCAAGGGGGTCACGGTGGCTCACACCCGAACGGAAGCCCTATCGGCCCTGCACCAGGCTATGTCGGAGAAGGTCTTCGGGGCCGCCGGGGAGCAGGTGCTGATTAACCATTGCCTCAGCGGCCCCGAGGTCAGCCTGCTGGCCTTCACCGACGGCACCACCGTGGTGCCCCTGGTGCCCGCCTGCGACTACAAGCGAATCTACGACGGTGACCAGGGCCCCAACACCGGGGGCATGGGCGGGTACAGCCCCCCTGGATTCTTCACCCCGGAAATGGCTCAGCAGGCCACGGAGGCTATTCTGGAACCCGCGGTTCGGGCCATGGCCGCCGAGAGCCGCCCCTACAGAGGGGTGCTCTACGCCGGCCTCATGCTCACCGAGGAAGGCATAAAGGTTTTGGAGTTCAACTGCCGCTTCGGCGACCCGGAGACCCAGGTCATCCTCCCCCGCATGAAGTCCGACCTGCTGGAGCCCCTGCTGGCCTGCGTTCACGGAGGGCTGGACCGGGTAAAGGTGGAATGGGACACGCAGCCCTGTGTGGGGGTGGTGATGGCCTCCTCCGGCTACCCAGGAGAGTACCGGATGGGCTATCATATTACCAGTATTGATGGGACGGGGCCGGATGCCCTTGTGTTCCACGCCGGTACTAGAATACAGGAGGGACAGGTGGTAACAAATGGAGGCCGGGTGCTGGCGGTGGCCGCCCTGGGGGATAGCATAGACGCCGCCCGCAACAGAGCATATGAATGTGTATCCCAGATACATTTTGAGGGGTGCTACTACCGGCGGGACATAGCCGCCACGGAGGTGAGGTAATGCCTTTAGTGGGGGTGCTGATGGGTTCGGCCAACGATGCCGACCTGGTGGACGGTGCCATAAAGACGCTGGAGGAGATGGGCATTGATTACGAGGTGAAGGTAATCTCCGCCCACCGCCAGCCGGAGAAGGTACGGGAGTACGGCCTGTCTGCCCCGGAGCGGGGCTTCGAGGTGCTCATCGCCGCCGCCGGGGGTGCCGCTCACCTGCCCGGGGTGCTGGCAGCCTGGACATCCCTTCCGGTAATCGGCCTCCCCTTGGCCACCACCGAGCTGAAGGGGACGGATGCCCTGTACTCCATGGTGCAGATGCCGGGTGGGGTGCCGGTGGCTACCGTAGGGATTAACGGTGCCAAGAACGCCGCCCTCCTGGCCGCCCGCATACTGGCTTTAAAACACGATTCCATCAAAAAGGCGGCGGAGGCCTACCGCCGTGAACTGGCCGGGGACTGGTAACAATGATTGAGCGTTACTCCCGGCCCGATATGAAATGGGTGTGGTCGGATGAGAGCAAGTTCTCCAGATGGCTCCAGGTGGAGATTGCCGTGGCTGAGGCCTGGGCCGAAGCCGGTATGGTGCCACAGGAGGCCCTGCCCCCCATCCGGGCCGCCGGTTTCAGCCTGGAGCGCATGGACCAAATCCTCAAGGAGACCCACCACGATGTCACCGCCTTCCTACGCGCCGTCGGGGAGACGGTGGGCGAAGAGAGCCGCTTCATACACTTCGGCCTCACCTCTTCCGATGTCATAGATACCGCCCTGGGCTTGCAGCTCATGGAGGCCGCTGCGCTGCTGTCCAAGGGGGTTGACGGCCTCGTGAAAGTCCTGGTGAGGCAGGCGCTTGAACACCGGGACACCATTATGATGGGCCGCACCCACGGTGTGCATGCCGAGCCGACCACCCTGGGCCTCAAGCTGGCGCTGTGGGTAGAGGAGATGAAGCGCCACCAAGTCCGCCTGGAGGAGGCCCGCCGCCAGGTATCCGTGGGCAAAATCTCCGGCGCCGTGGGCACCCATGCTACCGTCCCCCTGGATGTGGAGGAGTCCGCCTGCCGCCGCCTGGGGCTGGAGCCGGCGGCCATATCCAGCCAGATTGTGCAGCGGGACCGCCACGCCCAGTTCGTGGTCACGCTGGCCCTTATCGGGTGCTCCCTGGAGAAATTAGCCACGGAAATCCGGGGCCTGCAGCGCACCGAAGTGCGAGAGGTAGAGGAGCCTTTCGAGCCGGGGCAGACCGGCTCCTCGGCCATGCCCCACAAGCGTAACCCGGAGCTTTGCGAGCGCATCTGCGGCCTGTCTCGGCTCCTCCGAGGGTTCTCGGTAACAGCTATGGAGAACATCGCCCTGTGGCACGAAAGGGACATCTCCCACTCCTCCACGGAGCGTATCATTCTACCCGATTCCTGCCTGGCCCTGGACTACATGCTCCACCTGGCGACTTATGTCATTGGGGACCTGCTGGTCTATCCGGACCGCATGCGCCACAACCTGGAATTGACCCGCGGGCTGATTTTCTCCCAGCGGGTGATGCTGACCCTGATAGAAAAGGGGCTGGGCCGGGAACAGGCCTACAAGGCGGTCCAGGGACATGCTATGGCCACCTGGCAGGGCGGGGATGACTTCCTCTCCCGGCTCAAGGCCGACCCCGAAGTCACCACCACCCTGCCGCCCGGTGAGCTGGAGGCCCTGTTTGACTACGGCTACTTTGTGCGCCGGGTGGGCGAGATATTCCAACGCCTCAGCTTAGGAGAGTGAAATTGGCAGATACCAGCGGCAATAACCCCATCCAGAGTACCGACCTTCCCCTCCACCTGCTCCACAGGGGCAAGGTGAGGGACAACTATGATATGGGGAACAGCATCCTCATGGTGACCACGGACCGGGTCAGCGCCTTTGATGTGGTGCTGCCCGGGGCCATCCCGGATAAAGGCCGAGTGCTGGCCGGACTATCCGCCTTCTGGTTTGAGAAGACCCGCCATATCATCCGCAACCACCTGCTGCTCCTGGTAAAGGAGGCCACCCAACTAAGGGAGTTCTTCCCCCCGGATTCCACCCCCCCGGCTTGCCTGGCCGGTCGTTCCCTGCTGGTGAGGACGGCCCAGCGGCTGCCCGTGGAGTGGGTGGTGCGGGGCTATCTATCCGGCTCCGCCTGGGCGGAGTATTCCCAGACCGGGCGGGTGGGAGAGTATGACCTGCCCTCTGGGTTGAAAGAGAGCCAAGAGCTGCCGGCCCCCCTTTTCACCCCCACCACCAAGGAGGATGAGGGCCACGATATGCCGCTCACGCAATCGGAGCTCAATGAGCTGATTGGTGAAGGGATGGCCTCCAGGCTAAAGGAGACCTCCCTGGCCGTTTACCGCTTCGCACACGAACTTGCTCTGGAGCAAGGCATCATCATCGCCGATACCAAGATGGAGTTCGGCCTGGACGGCGACGAGCCTATCCTGATAGACGAGTTGCTGACGCCGGACTCCAGCCGTTTCTGGGACCGGGCCGCCTACCAGCCGGGCAAGTCTCAGCCCAGCTTTGACAAGCAGCCCTTACGAGACTGGCTGGTGGCCCAGGGGTGGAACAAAGAGCCACCCGCACCCCAGCTTGAAGCAGATGTGGTCTCCCTTACCGCCCAACGCTATCGGGAGGCCTACCACCGCCTCACCGGACAGGAGCTCTGAGCGATGTCCCGTCAACGCCGCCGTCAACGGACCCCCAAACATGCCCCACGGCAGAGGTTAGGGCTGCGCTATCGCGTTTGGCTGGCCTTAATCAGCTTCCTTTTCATCCTGGGAGTCGCTGCGGCTGTAATAATCCAGCCATCCCCTTCTGGACCGGCACCGTGAAGGCAGGTCAACATACAGGGAGAACAGCATGTGGCCCCCGGCCAGACTCACCCACCCTATAACACAACACCACCCACCTCCGGATGGCACTACGAGGGCACCGCCCGCTGGGGCATTTACAGCCAGACCATCCCAGACGAATTACAAGTGCATAACCTGGAGCACGGCGGCATCCTTGTCCAATATAGCTGTGACGACTGCCCCGAGCTTGTGGCCCAACTGGAAGGAGTGGTGAAACACTACCGCTCCAAGGTTATACTGGCCACCTACCCCGACATGCCCCAGAGGATAGCCCTGACCGCTTGGGGCAGGATAGCCGAGCTATCTGTGTTTGATGAGGATACCATCGTCAGCTTTATAGAGGCCTACCGCAACAAAGGGCCGGAAAATGTGCCCGATTAGCAAGGAGAGTACCGGCTATGTTCCTGGCTAAAGTGTTTGTCAGCCTCAAACCCACGGTGAATGACCCCCAGGGCCTGACCATCCGGGGAGGGCTGCACAGCCTGGGCTTCTCTGGTGTGAAGCAGGTGCGGGCCGGCAAATACATCGAGGTAACCCTGGACGGTGAAGACCTGGAGGCGGCCCAAGAGCAGGTGTCCGAAATGTGCCGCCAACTACTGGCCAACCCCGTTATAGAGCAGTTCCGCTTTGAGGTGGAGGAGGCCCCCACCCCGCAGTCCTCCGCGGATTAGACCGGGGTCTTAGCCACCCTCCCTGGGCATCCCCAGGCCACGTAAGGCGATGATGTTACGCATGACATCGGAGGTGCCCCGCACGATGAGGGAGCGCTTGGTGGCCAGGTACCAGTGGCCCACCCATCCCCCCATGGGGGCCTTGTCTGAGTTCCATTTGAGCTGGCTGTATAGCCCCAGCATCTCCATGCCCGTCTGGGCCAGGCGGTTCTCCAGCTCGCTGGCGAAGGCCTTTACCATGGCCGCTTCGTAGTTGGGCACAAAGCCCTTGTCAATCATGTAGGCCACCCGGGACGCAAACAGGTAAGCCACCTCAGTCTCCACGGCCAGGTCGGCCAGCTTACGCCTTACCACCTGGTTATCCTTCTGCGGCGAGGCGGCCACATGCTCGGTCAGCTTCTCCAGTGCCCGCTTGATGTGCCCAATGGAGTAGTTACGCTCGAAGTCCAGGGCGGCGGCGATGTGGTACCAGCCCCGGTTCTGCTGGCCCACCATGTTGGCCTTGGGCAACTTCACATCGGTGTAATAAACGGCGTTGGTCCTGCCCCCATCCATGGTCCAGATGGGGTGGATTTCAATCCCCGGACTGGTAAGTGGCACTATGAACAGGGAGATGCCTTTGTGCCGGGCCACCGTGGTATCCGTCCGGGCACCCAGCCAGTGATAGTCGGCATAGTGGCAGGCGGTGTTGAACACTTTCTGGCCGTTGACGATGAAGTGGTCGCCCATATCCACCGCCCGGATATCCAGTGCCGCCAGGTCGGAGCCGGCCTGAGGCTCGGTATAGCCCAGGGCGAACTCGGTCTCCCCCCGGGCGATAGAGGGAAGGAACGTCATCTTCTGCTCATCGTTGCCGAAGAGGAGAATAGTGGGGCCGGCCATATCGGAGCCCACCAGTGTATGGGGAGCTCCGAAGTAGGATAGCTCCTCCTTGACGATGAAGCGCTGTATGTAGGAGGCACCCAGCCCTCCATAC
>JASLQE010000317.1 GCA_030744635.1 Dehalococcoidia bacterium
TATACGAGGTCTACAAACAGCTACAGGGGAAGGCGGACAAGAGGCAGCGCAAGGATCCGCGCATAGGCATCACCCACAACCTGGGGGGGCATCCCGGCTGGTTCACCAGCGCCGTGAGCGTCCTGGGCCGGCCTGACTGAGGCCAGGCCGCATACTATAAATATACATTCCACAAGGGGGCCCAACGGGCCCCCTTGTCTTAAGGGCGGAATGTGATAAGGGATACAGATAGGGGCCGGGTGGTCATACGAGGTGCGGAGATAGACGATCTGGCCGCAGTATTCCACCTGGGGGAGGAGCTCTTCACCAGCCAGGAGTTCCCTATTCTCTACCGCACCTGGGATGCCTACGAGGTTACCGAGTTCTTCAACATGGACCCAGAATACTGTCTGGTGGCTGAAGGGGGCGAAGGCCTGCTGGGCTTTATCCTGGGCACCACCTTTGAGAAGGAGGGTTCAGCCTGGAAGTACGGCTATGTAGCTAGGATGGGAGTACGGGAGGGATACCGTCGCCCCCACCTGGCTCGGCGTCTTTATTTTGAGTTGGAGAAAAGGATGGCCCGGGAAGGCGTGCGCATAATGATTGTGGATACTGAGGCTGACAACGCCGAGGCACTGACCTTACTGCATGTTATGGGCTTCACCGGCCTCATCATGGCGGGTGCCACAATGTCCAAGGAAGAGCCTATGGGCGTGATGCAGGGCTCTACGGATTAAAGGCACGACTTCACCAGCGCGCTGGGAGCCGATGGCCTGACCGACATGGTGAACTTCCTCAGTGAGGGTCTCATCAACGACACCCTGTGCATTGACTACGCCACAGCGGCGTCTCTTGCGCCCGATGCCAGCAACGGGGCGGCGCTGTATACCAGCACCTGCGTCATGTGTCATGGCACCGATGGGAAGCAGATTCCGATAGATGGTCTTGGGATAGGCGGTATTGCTCGCGATGAACCCGCTGTGGAAATCCTGCACATAATAAGGGTCGGCCAGCCCGGCACCAGCATGCCCTCTGCGTTGGTAAATGGCTGGTCTGTCTAGGATGCTGCAGATGTTCTGGCCTATATTTTGACGCTACCATAATAGAGTAGAGCCCTACATCGGATGTAGGCCCCCAACACAGTCTTTTTGCAAGAAGGCCCCCCGGTACGGGGGGCCTTCTCTTTGTAAACCTTGCCTTCTCAGGTGGTCATAGGTATAATGATGCCGCATCTTGTGGGGAGGGACCGTTGGAATGGACTAAGGAGATGCTCCAAGAGCTGGTCGGCGTGAAACTTTCAGACCTGCCGCTTGTGGTGGTTTCCAACCGGGAACCCTATGTACACACCTACATAGGGGACAAGGTACATTGCCAGGTGCCGGTGAGCGGACTCACCATGGCGGTGGATCCGGTGATGCGGGCCTGCGGCGGCACCTGGGTAGCCCACGGCAGCGGCAGCGCCGATTTGGATGTCTGCGATGACAACGGTAGGGTAATGGTGCCGCCCCAAGACCCCAGCTATACCCTGCGCCGGGTATGGCTCAGCCGCGAGGAGCAGGAGGGTTACTACCTGGGGTTCTCCAATGAAGGCATGTGGCCCTTGTGCCACATGGTATTCAACCGCCCCACCTTTGACACCCTCCACTGGAACATGTACAAGAAGGTCAACCAGCGCTTCGCTGAG
>JASLQE010000318.1 GCA_030744635.1 Dehalococcoidia bacterium
CCCTTTGACCCGACGGGAGAAAAACATCCTGCAACTGGTGGCCCAAAGCTCATCCAACCGGGACATCGCTCAGGTAGCAACTTCTTGCTTACATTTGGTCTATCAACGAGAGTAATCGGATTCTTAGTTATTTTCCTTGATTTGTATAACCAATTACAGAAAGCTTTCATCGCTCGGTAATAACTTAATTTTGCATTTCCTTTGGTGACATTAGCGAGCCAGTTGTTTATTCCCTTAGTAGTTAACTCAATACCTATTGCTTGATATAAAGTATCCCTGTAGAACTCTAAAGTTCGCTCGGATAATCCTTGTCGTCTGCTGGCGAGGAATTCGTCAATCCACTGTTGCTTTACTATTGGGATCCCTATTTGTAGAGAGCCGATAGTTAGAAATTCGGTGAATTTTTCTGAGTTTCTTTGATTGTGATTGTCCCATTTCACTTTACAATGAGGCATCCTGACCCTCATTGCTTTTATCAGCAATAGTAAAGCTATGGCACGGGGTTGTCAATAACCGTCTCTGAGCCCTACAGCACCCAGAGAGGAGATGAACATCGCCGAGGCCACAGTCAAGAACCACCTGCACAACATACTGGAAAAGCTCCACCTGCAGAGCCGGATCCAGGCGGTGGCCCGGGCCATTCGGGACGGGATAATCTCTACAGAAGACATCCGGCAACCAGGGTCACCCACTTAATAACCGTGATATTTGCCCTGCACAAAAGCAGCCGGGTGTGGTATAATGAAGACGGTTTGAATTGGCCACTTTCTGTAGCTACCTACCTTCTCCCCCACAGCCGTTTTTCTATCTCTCATCTGCACCGGAGCTATGATGCCTGACAGCAATACTCACGAAAGGCCCGAAAGGATGGAATATACTGTCCAGGATATCCAGGTCCTGGATGGGCTGGAGGCCGTACGCCGCCGGCCGGGGATGTATATTGGCAGCACGGACTCTCGCGGCCTACACCACCTGGTGTATGAGCTGGTCTACAACAGCGTGGACGAGGCCATGGCCGGCAAATGCACCCGAATCCAGGTAACGCTTCTCCCCGATGGGGTAATACAAGTATCCGATAACGGCCGCGGCATACCGATAGAAACACACCCTACCACGGGACTATCCGCCCTGGAGACGGTGATGACACGGCTACACGCCGGGGCCAAATTCGGTGGCAAGGCATACCAGGTATCCGGCGGCCTGCATGGTGTGGGGGCCTCCGTGGTCAACGCCCTTTCCAACTGGCTCAGGGCCGAAATCCGACGGGACGGCAAGCTTTTCCGGCACGAATACCACAGGGGACATCCGATAGGCCCCCTGGAGACAATACAGGACTCTGAAGATACGGGCACAACCGTAACATATCAGGCGGATGAGGACATCTTCGGCCCCATAGAGTACGACCGCGAGCTCATCGCCGACCGCCTCCGGGAGCTCGCCTACCTCAACGGTGGCCTGGCGATAAGCATCTGGGACAAGAGAGAGGAAGACGCTGAAGAGCCCTACAACTTCTATTTTGAGGGTGGCATAACCAGCCTGGTACGGGGCCTAAACCGGAACCGGAGCATCCTGCATACCATGCCCATCATCCTCGGCGGCCAGAGCGACAGCACCGTGGTTGACGTGGCCATCCAGTACCACGAGGGTATGGGGGAGACGGTAAATAGCTTCGCCAACTGCGTCTACACCATGGACGGCGGCTCACACCTCACCGGGTTCCGCTCCGCCCTTACCCGCGTCCTGAATGACTACGCCCGGCAGAGCAAAATCATCAAAGAGGGGGATTCCAACCTGCTGGGGGAGGATGTGCGCGAAGGGCTGACGGCGGTGATAAGCGTCAAAGTGCATGAGCCCATGTTTGAGGGACAGACCAAGTCCCGCCTGGGCAACCCCGAGGTGAAAGGCCAGGTGGAGCAGGTAACCGCCGAACGCCTGAAGTTCTACCTGGAAGACCACCCCCAGGAGGCTCGAGCCATACTGGAGAAATGCTTTACCACCGCTCGCGCCCGGGAGGCAGCCCGCAAGGCCCGGGAGCTGGTACTACGCAAAGGCTCCTTTGATGGCTCCCCTCTTCCCGGCAAGCTGGCCGACTGCTCGGAGAAAGACCCCGAGAAGTGCGAACTGTACCTAGTTGAGGGTGAATCTGCGGGAGGCTCCGCCAAGCAGGGACGGGACCGTGCTTTCCAGGCCATTCTCCCCCTCAAGGGCAAGATACTCAAGGTGGAGAAGGCCGCCGAAGAGCGGATATGGGAGCACGATGAAATCAAGGCCCTGGTTACCGCCGTGGGGGCCGGCGTGGACAGCAACCTGGACCTTTCCCGTATGCGCTACAACAGCATCATCATCATGACCGATGCGGATGTAGACGGCGCCCACATCCGCACCCTGCTGCTTACCTTCTTCTTCCGCAAGATGAGAGACCTTGTGGAGCAGGGGCACCTCTACATAGCCCAGCCCCCTCTCTACCGTATCACCAGTGACCGGAAGCAGACCTGGATCTACTCGGATAGCCAGAAGGAGGCCCTCCTGGAGTCCCTTAGCTCGGCCAGGAAGACCGAGATACAGCGCTACAAAGGCCTGGGGGAGATGAGCCCGCAGCAGCTATGGGAGACCACCATGGACCCCGACGCCCGCACCATACTCCGGGTAAACATAGAGGACGGTGAGGAGGCTGACCGCCTGTTTACCAAGCTTATGGGGGACGAGGTTGCGCCCCGGCGCGAGTTTATTGAGGAGTATGCCCAGACCGTCCGCAACCTGGACGTTTAGGCCCCCACCACCCTGCCCGAGCGGCGCTGCTGTTGGAGAGACTGGTTAGCTTCTCAGGAACTCGTCTATGCCCTGGGCGGCACGCTTGGCCTGCCCGATAGCGGATATGACGGTGGCCGCACCGGATACCACATCCCCCGCGGCCCACACCCGGAGCTTGGATGTCTTACCCACCTCATCGGCATCCACGGTGCCCCCCCTGGAGGTGGCAAGGCCCGGCGTGGTGGAGGGCAGCAAGGGGTTTGGAGTGGTGCCCAGGGCTATTACCACGGTATCAACCTCCAGGATA
>JASLQE010000319.1 GCA_030744635.1 Dehalococcoidia bacterium
CCCAGTAGCTTCTACAGCTTCCTGCTGATGGCCTGCCGGAGACGGCGGCTGGAGATGGCCAGCATATGGGGTCATGCCCCGGCATATGTCCAGGCGGTGAAGAACCCCAAGGTGTGCCATACTGTGCTGGGCCGCCTGGACACTCTGCTGGGGCTGTCGCTGGACATGAGCGACTTGAAGCAGGCCAGCGACCACATGGACGATGCCCTCTCCAGGCTGCTGGGGCAGAACGACGAGCTGCGGCGATATGTGGAGCAGTTTGAGAAGGAGTACGAGGAGCAGAAGGCGGGGCAGACCCGCCTGTCCGGTATGGGTGGGGAACGCATTATCCGCGAGGTAGAGGCGTTCTTGCGCAGGGAGCAGCGGGGGCAAGGGGATATTCCTGACGGCTAAAGGTTCTCTCCCTGGAACACCCCCCGGTAGCCTTCGGTCTCCCGGCCGAGCCTGAGAAACACCAGTTGCAGCACCCTGGCCCCCTTCTGCAGCCTGATACCCGCCGGGTTGTATACCACCAGTGTGGACTGGGAGCGCCCCGAATACCCGGCGTCCCACACGGCGGTGAGGAGGGTGGCCCCGCACCGCACCAGGCTGGAGCGGGGGAAGCCCAGCGCCATTATATTCCGGGGCAGGTGGACGGCCTCATTATAGGTGACCATATACAGCCCCGGTGGCAGTTCCAGGAACCCAAGGGCGTCGAACACCAGTAGCGATGTATGCGGCAGGCGGCGCTGGGAGTTGCTGATTCCCAGTTGCCCGGCGCCGCTGAGAATGGCTACCTCTCCCAGGGTGATATCTACTCCGTTGGGCTGTAGCTGCCCGGCGGGGTCCGTCAGCCCTTCTATCAGGGGAGGGATAGTCCCCAGCCTTTCTTCTATCTCCTGCCTGGTAAGCACCATGATGATGGGTAGATTATAACCCGGACAGGCCGGGCCGGTCTCCCCGGACCTGGGCGGGTGGGCGGGCAAGAATGGACTGTTGACGCCGCCTCCCGGTGGTGCCACCGGATGCCTCAGCAACGGGCTACGCCGGGTGGGGAGACGAGAGGAAATCGGTGGGCCATGTTAAAATAGGCCCAGATACCCCCATAATACCCACATAATACCAAGGAGTGTGAAGATGGACTTCCTGCGCCGCAGCCTGCTGTTCCTCCCTGGGGACAACCCACGCTTTCTAACGAAAGCCCTGGATGGCGAGGCCGATGCCATCATTCTGGACATAGAGGATGCCGTAGCCCCCCATCAGAAACCCGCCGCCCGCCTAGCGGTGGCAGCAGCGCTGCGGACGGCTGATTTCGGCGGTAAGGAGAAGCTGGTGCGCATCAATGCTCTTTTCACCCCCTATGGGCGTGAGGATGTGGAGGCGGTGGTGCCCGCCCGTCCCCACACCCTGATGGTGCCGAAGTCGGATGGCATCCTGGTGGTGCAGGAGCTGGATAACCTGGTTACTGGGATGGAGAGGGCCAATGGGCTGCCGGTGGGGGAGGTGGGGTTTTTGCTTCTCATAGAAACCCCCCTGGGTGTCATCAATGCGGAGTCCATCGCCCTGGCCAGCCCACGGGTGACAGGTCTGTGTTTTGGCAGCGGCGACTATGTCCTCAACACCCATGGCACTCTCACCGACGATGAGTGGGAGCTGCTCTACCCGCGCAACAAGACCCTTCTGGCATCCAGAGCGGCCGGGGTGGATGCCATAGACCTGGTCTGGCCCAAGGTGAAAGACCTGGAGGGCCTGGAGAAGAGCGCTCGCCGGGCCAGGGTGCTGGGATACGATGGCAAGGCGGTAATCCATCCCGACCATGTGCCCATCGCCAACCGGGTTTTCAGCCCGTCCCCTGAAGAGATAGGCCGCGCCCGTCGTATCATCGCTGCGGTGGCCCAGGCAGAGGCCGAGGGCAAGGGGGCGGCTACTCTGGATGGCCAGCTTATTGAGACGCCGCATGCCGTCATGGCCCAGGGTGTACTGGACATCGCCTCCCGTGCCGGGCTGCTGTAGGGGGCTATTCGGGCTCTGTGTTGCTCTTGCGGAGGGGGATTTCTCGCATAAACACCGCCACCACCGCCGCAACTGCGGCTACAGCCATGGCCAGGAGGAACACTTCATGCAAAGAGACTGCCAGGGCGGTCCGCACCGGGACCATGACGGCCTCCGGCACTCCTAACATGCCACCACCGCTGCTGAAGCCGTTGAGGGCCTCCATACCCCGGGACGACACGGCGCTATCGGACATGGCGGCTGCCGTCTCAGGAGCCAGAGCGCCGCTCTCTATAGCCTGGGCTACAGCACGGGCCATGTGTGTTGCCATCCGGGTGGCCAGCAGCGAACCCATGATAGCGGCGCCGAAGGTGCCGCCGGTCATGCGGAAGAACTGTACCGAGGAGGTCACAATACCCAGCATGCGGTGTGGGAAGGCGTTCTGTGCCGAGATGATATAGGTGGGGAAAGTGGCGCCTAACCCTATCCCCATCACTACCATATTGCGGACCACCGTCCCGTAGCTGGTGCCTTCACCCATGCGGGAGAACAGGTACAGACCGAGGGTCATGAGTATTACCCCGGTAACTCCCAAGAAGCGGTAGTGGCCGGTACGGGATATAATCTGGCCGGAAACGGCGCTGCCCAGTACCACGCTGAACATCATGGGGGTGAGCACCGCCCCGGAGCTGGTGGCGGAGGCACCTATGACCGCCTGTATGAACAGGGGCAGGAAGATAATGGCCCCGAACATGCCTATGCCGGTGAGGAAGGTAACCCCCATGGCCACATTGAAGATGCGGCTGGCGAACAGGGCCGGCGGCAGCACCGGCTCCGCCGCCTGCTTTTCCACAAACATGAACACCACCAACATCACCGCCGATAGGGCCAGGAGACCTGCTATCTGGGGGGAGACCCAGGGATATGTGTTACCGGCCCAGGTTAGGGCCAGTAGGAGGCTGGCCACCGCCGCCACCAGGGTGGCCGCACCGGTGAAATCAATCTTGCGCTTTACGGACCTGTCCCTCAGGTGAGGCATGGCTACCAGAAGCACCAGGGCCGCGACGAGTCCCACAGGCAAATTGACATAAAACACCCAGCGCCAGGAGAGGTTGTCAGCGATGTAGCCTCCGGTGAGGGGGCCTACTATGCTGGCGATGCCGAATACGGCGCCGAAGACTCCCATCCATTTGCCCCGCTCCGCGGGGGGGAAAATGTCTCCCACCACAGCGAAGGCGTTGGCCATGATCACTGCGGCCCCCAGCCCCTGGATGCCCCGGAAGATGATGAGCTGCATCATGGTTTGGGATGTGCCGCTCAGTATGCTACCCGCTATGAAGATGGCTATGCCGGTAAGGTATAGCGGCTTACGCCCGTAGATATCCGATAGCTTACCCGCAATGGGCAGACCGGCGGTGGAGGCCAGCATATAGGCGGTAAACACCCAGGCGAAGCGGTCAAACCCGCCCAGGTCAGAGACCACCCGGGGCAGTGCGGTGGCCACAATGGTCTGGTCCAGTGCCGCCAGCAGCAACCCCAGCAACACCCCGACGACGGTTACTATTAGCCTGGACTTGGGCAGGGTGGACAGGCTTTGCGGTCCTTCCGAGGGCATGGTGCCAGGTAACTTCATGCTCGCTTCTCCTTGTTGTGCGGTGTATCCAGAGCTTGCCCCAGGTCATAATCGCGTGGCGTATCCAGGACTTGCTCCAGGTCATTCAGGGCCAGGAGAAGCCGCCGCTGCTGCTTCTCAGTCAGCCGGGAGAAGGTGTGGGAAAGCCGGTGCTCCACGGTTTTCCGGTACTCCTCATAGAGGTGATGCCCCGCCGGGGCGAGGTTCAGCTTCACCCGGCGGTCAGGCCCGTCAAGGCTGGCGACGGGGGTCGTTTCGGGGTTGCGCCTGTGATCGCCAGGTAGATAACCTCGGAGGCGCAGTAAGCTACTTCCCGATTATGCAAAAAAGACTCGGACGCCTCATACCGGTGCTATGGCTTCAGCTCATCAACCTCTTTGCGGCCTTCCTCTAGCTCCTACTCCTGCTCGGTATCCTGCATCACCAGCAGGGCCTGGAACTCCCCAACATAGGTCTTCTCCTCCTTGGCGATATCCAGGAACACCCGCTTGATGTGCTGGTTTTCGGACATGGCGGCCAGTTGCTCGTAGAGGCTTACGGCGTCCAGCTCGGCTATCATGCCTATTCTCAGTATCTCTTTTTCCTGGTCTCCCTTGCTGACCCTCTCAAGCTTGATTGGCATCTCGGATAGCATGGCGTTTACCTCCCTTTCGTCTCGGCCTCGTACAAGAGGGGTTATATTTTGCGGGCCACCTCTGCGCCTTCCCTCCCCGCCCGCAGGGCCTGGCGGGGCTGGCCGCAGAAGGGCAGTGTGTGCACCTCCAGGCCCAGGGAGGCCAGTTCCGGAGGCACTTCTTCCATCGGTTGATCCTCCAAAGCCAGCACCACCCAATCCGCTCCCACCGTTCCCGGACTGCCGTCTTTGTCCTGGAACTTGACGGCCCCGGTATCAATGGCAGTGACCTGTACATCGCTGAGGACTTTCACCCCCTGCTCCTCGAACTGCTGTACCAGCACCTTGCCGGTAGCGGGCTCCACCCCGTGGCCTGCCGCCTGTTCGCCCAGCATGGTCACCGATACGCCCTGTCGGGACAGCAGGTGTGTTACCTCACAGCCGGTGTTGCCTGTCCCCAGCACCACCACCCGTCCGGAGACCTTTTGTTTTTGATCCAGCAACTCCGTCGCCGGGAGACAGCGGTCTCCATCACAGCCGGGGATGTCCGGGCGCGATGGCTTGGCGCGCGGGGTGACCAGTATCGCATCAGGCCCCAGGGCGGTGGCCGCCTGGGGGGAGGCTTCCTTCCCCAGCTCCACGGTGACGCCCATGCTTTTAAGCTCTTTCATCCGCTCACCGATATAGCCCCGCTGCAGCCAGGACCAGCGGCCCCCCGGGCGTGCGGCCTCTTCCCACAGTGTCACCCGGTGCCCGCGGAGGGCGGCCACCCGTGCGGCCTCCAGCCCGGCGGGACCGGCGCCCACCACCAGTACTACTCTGGATTTGGATGCCGGCGTCTCCTCCACCCCTTCGTTGCCGGTCTCGGGGTTGAGCAGGCAGCAGATGGGCAACTCCCGGGGCCACGGGTCACGGCGACAGCTATTACAGGCGATGCACTTCCGTATTTCATCCCAACGCCCCTCCTGGGCTTTCCGGGGGTAGTCGGGGTCGGCCAGCAAGGGGCGGCCCAGGGCTATGAGGTCGGCCTTGCCCTCCTGGAGGGCGGCCTCGGCTATGCTGGGGTGGTTGATGCGGCCCACGGCTATGACGGGCACATAGGCCTCCTGGCGAACGGCCTCCGCCAGGGGCAGCAGGCAGCCCACGGGCAGGAGGACGGGCTGTACCGCCCATTCCAGTGAGGCATCCGTCCCTGCGGAGATGCTCAGGCAGTCCACACCGGCCTCCTCCACCAGGCGGGCAATGGCCCTCCCGTCCTCTATGGTCAGTCCCCCTTGGGTGAACTCGGAGGCGGAGAAACGGAAAATTATGGGAAAATCACGGCCCACCTCATTTCGGACAGCTTCTATTACCTGTAGGGGGAAACGGGCGCGGCGGGCGGCATCGCCCCCGTAGTCGTCGTCTCTGTGATTGGAGTAGGGGGACAGGAATTGGCACAGCAGGTAGCCGTGAGCGCCATGGATTTCTACGGCCTCGAATCCGGCATCCTTGGCCCGGCGGGCCGCCTGGGCGAACAGCCCCACCAGGCCCTCAATCTCGCTGGGTGAGAGCTCCTTGGGGGTCTCTCCGCTGCGGCGGGAGCTGAGGGCGGAAGGGGCCACGGCCGGGGTGCCGGTGACGCTGGCGGGGGCCTGGCGGCCGGGATGATGAATCTGGATGGCGGACCGGGCCCCGTTGTCTTTGATGGCCTGTGCCAACCGGGCCATCCCCGGGATGAAACGGTCATCGCTCAGTTGAAGCTGGGTGGGGGAAACTATCTGCACGGGGTCCACGGCGCCGATTTCAACTATGATGAACCCCACCCCGCCCTGAGCACGGCGGGCGTAGTAGTCCACGGTGCGCTGGGACACAACCCCCCCGGGGTCGCCCATGCGGCTGTTCATGGGGGGCATCACCAGCCGGTTTTTCAGGTGAAGTGTCCCGATGTCAATGGGTTCAAATAGCTTCATTTTGCCCCTTTCGATGTGTAGAATCCTGGCTCAGCGCAGGCCCTATGTGACCACCGCCGATGAGACGACGGCGTGGCCCGCCTTTACCACCAGCGCCAGCTCGGCCACCATGCGGCCCGTGAAGCGGGAGGTCATCATGCCCCAAGGGTCGTTCTCCACGGGCGTGAGCCGGGTGCGCCCGTCCTCGTTCCAGGGGGTGTGGCCCCCCACTGCCGGGCCGGATACCCCCTGGCCGCCGAACATGAACCCCGTCTGGTACATCTGAAAGGCCCGGATGAAGTCCGATATCTCGGCTATAGAGGTCTCCTGCCCGCCTATGGTGAGGTAGGCCACGGTGACGGCACTGGCAATCTTGCCCTTGAGTGTGCCATCCCGCTGCATCCAGCGGCAGCGGTCTACAAAGCCCTTCAGCCGCCCGCTGATTCCCAGCTCGTGCACCGGGGAGCCGAAGATGATGGCGTCGGCGGCCATCAGCTTTGGGTATAGCTCCTGCATATCGTCCTGGTTGTTGCACCTCGCCAGCCCGGTCGCCAGACACTCGTCGCAGGTGTGGTCCACATCCAGGCGCAGGTCTCTCAGACTGATTAGCTCGGTCTCCACCCCGCCAAGCTGGCGGGCGGCCTCTAGGGCAGTGTGCAGCATATGAACTGTGTTCCTGCTACCCTTGCGGTGGGCACCGGATATCCCCAGAACCTTGATGGCCTGTCCCTCTGAGGGGACAAAGTCGCTGTGGTCGGGCATGGAGCTATGTAGGCGGTGATATCCCTCCACGATGCGGGACCGTGCCTCCTGGGTCAGGACCTCTCTTCCTGCTTTAAGGAACCGTGACGCCTCGGCCATCGCCCGCCCCACCTCCCTGGCGGACTCCCGGGTGCGGGGGTCATCCGGGGCGGAGTAAGCCCCGCCGGCCCCGTACCCCGGCCCCACCTGGGTCATCTGGAGTGCCCGTATCATGGTACCCATCTGGCGCAGAACTGTCTCCTGTCCCGTCATAGGCTCCGCAGCTACGGACAGGGCGCTGGCGGCCTTCCAGCGCATGTTGCCCTGGTGTACCAGCCAGCGGCTGCGGTCCACGACTATACGGAGCTTGGTGCTGACCCCCAGCGCATGTGCCGGGGATGCCCAGATAATGCCATCGGCCTCCACCATACCGGTGTGGATGGCCTGGAGGTCGTCCTTTATGGTGCAGTCTTGGAGCTCTTCCCTAATTGTACCGTCCCGGCGCTTGCGGCGGGACATGCACTCCTCGCACTGTACGCAGTGGCGGAGCCGTTTGTCACTCAACTCCACCACCCGTGTGTCCACCTCCCCTGACTCCCTGGCCCCCTCGAATGCGTGCTCTATCATGTCCAGTAGCAGCGGGTCACGGCCCTGGGAGCCGCAGAGCGCCAGCAGCTTTATGCGTGGCCTTGAAGCCATACTATGCTCCTCCGGCGGTGATTAGCACCATGATAGGCGGGCGGGCCAACGCCGTCAAGAAGGCAGCCGGTATTATAGTACGGTTTCCTTACTATAATACCAGGGGTGGGGTTTGAACCTGGTGGGGCGGAGTAATACAATCAGGATATAGCCGGAGGGGGTGAACGGTGGGCCGTAACTACTCGGACGATGCTATAGCCCAACTCAATTTCGGGCGGGGGCAGGTGCTGCGTGGGGATGCCTTCCTTATCCTGACCAAGGCCATGCTCCAGTCCGGTGTGGGCTACCTGGGTGGCTACCCCGGTGCCCCGGTGAGTGGGCTATACGATGTGATGGAGGACGCCTACCACCCGGTGTTGGAGTCCCTAGGGGTGGTGGTGAATGCCTCGGCCAACGAGGCCTCTGCCGCAGCCATGCTGGCCGCATCGGTAAACAACCCTATCCGGGGGGCTATCAACATGAAGGTGGTGGGCACCAATGTGGCCGCCGACGGCCTCGCCCATCTGTCGGCCTCAGGTGTGAAGGGTGGGGTGATGGTGGTGGTGGGAGAGGACTACGGGATGGACAGCACCGCCGTGGCCGAAAGGAGCCTGCCTTACGCCTTCAAGTCTGGCCTGGTATGTATTGACCCGGTGGGGGACCCCGCCACCCTGGCCCTCATGGTGGAGGAGGGGTTCAACATCTCCGAATACAGCCATGCCCCCGTTCTATATATGCTGCGCACCCGCACCGGGAACCTCACCGGTAGCCTTACCTGCAAGGACAACCGGGCACCGGTCATAAGCCCCCGGCACCCCGTGGAGGCCATGGCCTCCGATATAAACTTCTTCCCCCTACCGCCCTACGCCTTTGAGCAGGAAAGACTGAAGTTCACCGAGAGGCTGGACCGGGCACGGGAGTATATCCTTAAAGAGCGCCTGAACCGGTTGGTGCCTGGCCGGAAGCCGGTGGGTATCATCACCCACGGCCTCATCTACAACACCACCTGCCGCGCCCTGCACCTGCTGGGTGAGGCCGAGCTTTCCGGTAACGGCACCTGCGCTATTCTGGCCCTGAATGTGATACACCCCCTGGCGCCGGATGAGATAGCCGGGTTCCTACGGGACAAGGAGCAGGTGCTGGTGGTGGAGGAGGGTAGCCCCAACCTGCTGGAGGAGCAGGTGCGCGCCATTGCCCAGCAGGAGGGCCTTTCCACCAGGATATATGGTAAGGACATCCTGCCCCACTATGGGGAGTATACTCCCCAGGTGCTGGTGCCCGGTCTGGGGCGTTTTTTAGCGGAGAAGGTTTACTCCGTGCCCGAGGAGGAAGAGGCTCTGGGCCGGGTCAAGAAGCGCTCGGTTGCCATGGCGGGGCATCTGAAGAAAGCGACCTCGGTAGCGGCCCCCCTCCCCATCCGCAGCCCACAGTTCTGCGCCGGATGCCCGGAGAGGCCGGTGTTCTCCATGCTGAAGCTGGTAGAACGGGATAGGGGCCGTCCCTACTATGCGGCCGATAGCGGCTGCTATGCCATGGGGAGCCTCCCTCCCTTCTACTGCGATGACTCATACACCGGCATGGGCATGGGGCTGGCCGCCGCTGCCGTGGCCTCACGGGTCTCCCAGCAGCCCGTGGTGGCCTTTATGGGGGATGGCACCTTCTGGCATAGCGGCATGGCCACCAGCGTGGCCAACGCCGTGTATAACCGTCAGGATGCTGTGCTTGTTATCTTTGAGAACGGCTATACCGCCATGACCGGCCAGCAGGAGAACCCTTCCAGCGGGGTAAACCTAAGGGGGGAAGAGATCTCCTCGGACATCGTGAAGACCCTTCATAGCATGGGGGTGAAGCATGTGGAGGTGGTTGACCCCTATGATGTGAAGTCCACCCTCCGGGCCTATAAAAAGGCCGTGGAATCATCTGAGGAGGGGCCCCGGGTGCTGGTGGCACGCGGTGAATGTGCCCTGGAGAGGGGGCGTCAGCAGCGGGCAGAGGACCACAAGCGCCTGAGCAAAGGCAAGCCCGTAGCCTGGGAGAGGTTGGGGGTAGATGTCGCCCTGTGCCGGGAGGACCGGAGCTGTGTACGCCCTAACGGCTGCCCGGCGCTCACACTGGACACTAATCCCAGCCCGGTGCGGGAGGACCCGGTTACAACCATCACCGCCGCCTGCACCGGCTGCCGCCTGTGTGGAGAGATGAGCCATGCCCTGGCGCTGTGCCCCTCCTTCTACGGAGTAAAGGTGACCACTAATCCCCGCCCGTGGACCCGCCTGTGGCACGGCTTGAACCATGCCTTGATCCACGGTCTGTTCCGGGTGGAGGTGTAGGGTGGCGGAGGCCGGGCCTAAGATAAAGAGAGTCTACATAGTGGCCGTGGGGGGCCAAGGGAGCGCCGTCCTGGCCGACTGGCTCTTCAACGCCGCTCAGCAGGCCGGGTATACCGCTCAGACGGTGGGCCTGCCCGGCCTCTCTCAGCGGGGCGGAAGCACCAGCTACTATATGGAGGTCCTCCTCGGCATGGAGCCTGACCGGCCCGATGCTGATGATGTGGTATTCTGCCACCATCCCGTGCCCGGTGAGGTAGACATAATCCTGGCCCAGGAGTTCTTGGAGCTGGGCAGGGCGTTGCAGCGAGGGTTCGCCTCTCCCAGCACGGCTGTCATAGCTTCCACCCACCGGGTCTACTCCCTGGTCGAGAAGGTGCCGGCCTCCGGTGGGGTAGCCGGCGATGAGGATATCCGGCGACTGGTGGCGGAGTTAACAGGGCACTTTACCGGGTTTGACGCCCTGGCCCTGGCCCGAAAGAACGGCCTGGAGGAAGTGGCTGTGAACGCCATCCTTTTGGGGGCCGTGTCCGCCTCGGAGGTGCTGCCGATAGGTGAAGGTGTCTATAGGGAGGCCATCCGGCGGACGGGGGTGGCGGTGGAGGCCAACCTTAGCGCTTTTGACCTGGGATGTAAACATGTCACCCGTAAAGAAACCTCTGACGATGGGGTAACCCCCCGCCGCCGGGATGACTGCATCCAGGATCTGTCTGCTCGCCTCCCCGCCCGGCGCAGGCGGGGGTTCATCTCGCTGGCCACTTCCGAAGTGGCTGAATATGACCCCCGGGTGCAGGATACTCTGGTGGAGGCCTGCTATTTGCTGACGGACTACCAAGACCTGGCCTATGCTGCCGGTTTCTTGGGCGCTGTGAAGGAAATATACTCCGCTGATTCCAAGGACCAGGGCTACGAGCTAAGCCGCCTCTTCGCCGCCGGCCTGGCATCCCTGATGAGCTACGAGGATGTAATCCAGGTAGCCCGCTTCAAGACCAGCCAGCGGCGTTTTGCCGGCATACGGGAAAACATGGGCATCCAAGAGGAGCAGGCATACGGGGTCACGGACTATTTCAGCCCGGAGGTGGACGAGGTGCTCTCGGTGCTGCCCTCCGCCCTCTACCGGCCCCGGGCCGCCTTATTGCGTTGGCTGGGCTGGGGTGGGGCTGTGCTGCGATACCGCTCTCCCACCACTTCCCTGCCCGGCTTCCTACTGCTGCGGCTGATGACGGGCATGCGACGCTGGCGGCGTCGCTCACAGCGCTACCGGCGAGAAGCGGAGATGTGGCGCTATTATCAGGAGGCGGTGGCCGAATTCGTCCGTCTGGACTATGACCTGGGCTGCCTGACAGCCCGTAGCGCACAGATGGTGAAGGGCTACGGGGCCATCCGGCGGCGTCATGTGGAGGCGCTGAGGCTCTTCCTGGAGGAGATGCTGCGGCCTCTGACTGACCGGGAGATGGCTGTGGGCACCGGCGGCTTCCCTCTGACCCTAAGGGTGGGCCGGCAGGCCTGCGGCCTCATTCTGGGGGGAGAAGGAGGCCTGGAGCGCGCACAGGGGTTAGTGGCTGGGGTGCTCCGGGACCTCCATGATGAGAAGGGCTACAAGGCTGCGCTGCGACGGCTGTCGACCACCACGGTTGCTACCCAGTAGACAGCGTGGATATGGCA
>JASLQE010000320.1 GCA_030744635.1 Dehalococcoidia bacterium
TTACCGAAGCCCACCGCCGTATCCCGGTCCAGTTTTCCCGCAGCCTCATCCGTGGGGGGCGGGTGTACAGACAGGGTGGCAGCACCCATATACCCATCCGGATAAACTCAGCCGGTATGATTCCCCTCATTTTCGCCATGTCCATAATGATACTTCCGGGGACCCTGGCCAGCTACTTTCAGGGGAGCTCCGGGTTTGTGGGCGGAATCGCCGGTTTTATATTCAACTTTTTTGATGCCTCCGGATGGATTTACTGGGTGATGTATTTCTTGCTGGTGGTAGGCTTCGCATTCTTTTACACCATGATTATCTTTCAGCAGCAGAACCTAGGCGAAACGCTCCAGCGCCAGGGAGGGTTTATCCCCGGCATCAGGCCCGGAAAGCCCACTATGGAGTACCTTAACCGGGTTATTACTCGTATAACCTGGGGCGGAGCCTTGTTCCTGGGTTTGGTAGCCGTCATGCCCTTTCTGGGAAGCCAGGCTACCAATGTGCAGGCGCTCCAGCTATCCAGTTTTGGTCTGCTCATTGTGGTGGGTGTGGTGCTGGATACGATGAAGCAGATGGAGGCGCAGCTACTGATGCGCCGCTATGAAGGGTTTATCCGGTGAACCTGGTGTTGCTGGGACCTCCTGGCTCCGGAAAGGGCACGCAGGCCGAACACCTGGTGCAAAAGGTGGGCTTGGCCCATCTGGCATCAGGGGACCTGCTGCGTAGTGCCGTGGCAGCGGGCACCGAGCTGGGCCGAAAGACCGAATCATACATGAAACAAGGGGTGTTGGTGCCGGACGAGGTGGTTATCGGACTTATACTTGAGGCACTTGAGGGTAAGAGCGGAGTAATATTGGATGGCTTTCCCAGGACACTGGAGCAGGCCCAGGCGTTGGAGCAGGCATTGGGACAGCGGAGTCAGACTATAGACCGGGTACTTTACATAAGCGTAGCTAAAGATGAACTGATAAAGCGTCTCTCTAGCCGTTGGACCTGTAAGCAATGTCAGGCCCCTTATAACCTGCAGGGGGCACCTCCTCGGCAGGAGGGAAAGTGCGACCGGTGCGGTGGGGAGCTATATCAGCGTGCTGATGACCAACCCCATACGATACGAAAGCGTATTGAAGTCTACCTGACTCAGACCGTGCCACTGATTGATTACTATCGTCGGAGCAACAGGCTGACTGAGGTGGATGGGGTGGGTGAGGTTGCCCAAATAACCCGGGCGGTGCTGCAAGCCGTGGGTGTGGAGGGGTAACGGCATAGCCATGGGAATTGTCATAAAGACCGATGCGGAGATTGAGCTGATGCGGCAGGGTGGCCGGACCGTGGCCCTGATACTGGAACGGCTGGGCCGAGCGGTGCGCCCCGGAATGGTTACGGCTGAGCTTGATGATATCACCGTGCAGGAAGCTCAACGGCACGGAGTAAAGCCCTCGTTCAAGGGTTACCACGGCTATCCCGCCAGTGTGTGTGTATCCATAAATGATGAGGTGGTGCACGGTATTCCAGGTGACAGGGAGCTGGAAGAGGGGGATATCGTTTCGCTGGACTTCGGGGCCGTCTTTGAAGGGATGCAGACGGATGCGGCGGTGACGGTGGGAGTGGGGCAGATAACCCCGGAGGCCCAGAGGCTGATGGAGGCGACCCGAGGGGCCCTGATGGCTGGCATAGAGCAGTGCCGGCCCGGTGCCCGCCTGGGGGACGTCTCCGCCACAATTCAGAAATATGTTGAGTCCAGGGGCTTCGCCGTGGTGCGGGAGTACAGCGGGCACGGGGTGGGGCGTGAGCTGCATGAGGACCCTCAGGTGCCCAACTTCGGTTCTGCGGGAAGTGGCCAAAGGTTGAGGAAAGGGATGACGCTGGCGCTGGAGCCCATGGTTAACGATAAAGGCTGGCTGACAAGGCTGTCCTCCAACTTCTGGACGGTGCATACCGCCGACGGCAGTCTTTCAGCCCACTTTGAGCACACTATAGCGATTACAGATGTAGGCGCTGAGGTACTCACGGATTTGGTAAGATAACAGGATGACGAAAAAAGAGAGCATAGAGGTGGAGGGTACGGTGGCAGAGTGTTTACCCAATGCAGTATTCCGGGTGGAGTTGCCCAACGAACATAAGGTCCTGGCCCACATATCAGGCAAGATGAGGTTGCACTTCATACGCATTTTGTCGGGAGATAGGGTGCTGGTGGAACTCTCCCCTTACGATTTGAGCAGAGGGAGGATTACCTACCGGTTCAAGTAGGGATAAGGTTATGAAGGTAAGCTCTTCAGTGAAAAAAAGATGTGAGCGGTGCAAAATAATTCGCCGCCACGGGGTAGTCAGGGTTATCTGCTCCAACCCGAAGCATAAGCAGAGACAGGGGTAGAAAGGGGGAAGCATGGCCCGTATTGCAGGTGTGGATGTGCCACGGGACAAGGCGGTGTGGGTAGCACTGCGGTATATCCACGGAATAGGTAAACATAATGTACATAGTATCCTGGGGCAGGCCCGGGTATCCCTTGAGACCAAAGTGAGGGAGCTTACCGATGAGGAGGTCAGCCGTCTCAGGGAGGCTATCGACGGTACTTTACGAGTGGAGGGGGAGCTACGCAGGGAAGTAAACATGAACATCCGTCGCTTGGTGGAGATAGGCTCCTACCGGGGGCACAGGCATCACCGAGGGTTGCCGGCGAAAGGACAGCGGACTCGGACCAACGCCCGCACCAAAAGGGGTGTTAGGCGCACCGTGGCCGGAAGAGGCCATAAGCGTGGAGTCGGGCGCAAGTAAGGAGATAGCATGGCCACCAGGAAACGAACAACTACTCGCCGCCGCGAAAAGAAGGTGGTGCCCCATGGACGGGCCTATATACAAGCCACCTTCAACAACACCATCATCACCCTTACTGACCCGCAGGGAAATGTGATAGCCCAGGCTACTGCCGGCACAGTCGGTTTCAAAGGCACTCGCAAGGGCACCCCATACGCGGCACAGATGGCTGCGGATAGGGTGGCCCGGCGTGGGACGGAGATGGGCCTGGGCCGGGTGGATGTATTAGTAAAAGGCCCTGGCCCGGGAAGGGAGACGGCTATCCGCTCCTTACAGGCCGCAGGGCTTAACATCAATAGTATTAGGGATGTGACTCCCATTCCTCACAATGGTTGCCGTCCACACAAAAAGAGGAAGGTATAAATGGGTCGCTATACTGGGCCTGTGTGTCGCCTGTGCCGGCGAGTAGAAGACAAGCTCTTTCTTAAGGGGAACAGGTGTTTATCACCCAAGTGCGCCGTTGACAAGCGGGGTGCGCGGGTTGCTCCCCGTGGCATGCGCCGGCGGAGGCTATCAGACCGCGGGCTGCAGTTGCGCGAGAAACAGAAGGCCCGTTTCACTTATGGGGTTATGGAAACCCAGTTCCGGCGCGTATTCGCCGCGGCCACCCATATGCCTGGTGTAACCGGAGATAACCTGGTGCAACTGCTGGAACGCCGCCTGGACAATGTGGTTTACCGGCTCGGCTTTGCGGATTCTAGGGCAAACGCCCGCCAGCTTATTCTTCATGGTCACTTACAGGTGAATGGCAGGAAAGTGGACATACCTTCTTTCCTGATGAGGCCCGAGGATAAAGTGGCCTGGAAGCAGCGGAGCCAAGGGCTGACTCCTTATGAGGAGGCCAAGCAGAAACAGCTTGCATTTCTTCCAGGCTGGCTAAGCATGGATAAAGAGAATATGGAAGGACAGTTGCTGAGCATCCCCAGCCGGGCTGAAGTGGATGTGAGGCTTGATGAAAAGGCAATAGTGGAGTATTATGCTCGCTAACTTTGGAGGCATGCTTTGCCCAGCCAAATGATACTATCCGTGGTGGAAAGTGAGGAGGCCAGCGATACCTATGGACGCTTCGTGGCAGCGCCACTGGAGTTGGGTATGGGGACTACTCTGGGTAATGCTCTGAGGCGGGTGTTGCTCAACTCGCTCCCAGGGGCCGCTGTGACCTGGGTTAAGATAGAAGGCCTATCGCACGAATTCTCCACGGTGGCACACCTGAAAGAGGACGCCATAAAGTTGTTGCTCAATTTGAAGGGCGTACGCCTTCGGCCCCTGGTGCCCCAGTCCGGCAGGCTACTACTGGAGGTAGAGGGC
>JASLQE010000321.1 GCA_030744635.1 Dehalococcoidia bacterium
GTGGAGCTGAAAGAGGGCTAAACCGGCCGGCTAAGCTCCTCATATACCTGGCCCACACCCATAGCATGGCGCTCCGGCTTATCCCATCCCTCGCCCGGACCGGTGGAGACAGCCTTTGAGGTCTCCTCCTTGCTCATGCCTTTATCCAGGCAGCGTCGCACCTCTCCCTGCACATGCTGCAGGTAGTCCCGCAGCGTCTTCATGTCCTCCACCGTGCTCATGGGGCCATGGCCGGGTACCACCCTGTTTGCTGACATGGTCTCCAGTTCCTTGAGCACCTTCACCCAACCCCTGGTATCGGTCTCAGGAAGCACGGCAGGAAAGGTTCCGGTGAACAGCAGGTCGCCGGCGAACAGCATGCCGTCATCAGGGAGAAATACCAGGGTATCCCCGTCGGTATGTGCAGGGCCGGGATGGAACATCTCCACACGGCGTCGGCCAATATCTAGAGTCATACCATGTGAGAACCCCAGCGTTGGTAAGGCAATCTTCACCGTCCGGAACTCGGCCTCGTGTTCAGGGCGGAAACGGATGGATCGCTCCACCATCTTGTCACCCATCTCCTCCATGCGACGGCGCACCCCGTTGTGTGCCATTATCACCGATTCCGGGAACAGCATGTTACCAAAAGTGTGGTCGCCGTGGAAGTGTGTATTCAGCACCAGCCGGGGGACGGCGGGGGCCAACCGGCTCACAGCGGCCACCAACTCCTGGCCCTGGCTGGTGGGCAGCATTAGCGTATCCACCACCAGCACCTCCCCATCCCCTGCAATAAATCCGGCATTCGCAGTGCCATCGGACACCAGAGCAGCGTAGACCCCGGGTGACAGCTCTTTGAAGTCCATATGCCCCTCCTTCGGCGTATTGCACCCATTGTAAGCCAGGCCCCCCACCGGGTAAAGGGATAGCTTACCCCATAAGGGGGAGGGCTGGGGGGCTCCGCCCCCCCAATACATATCCCTGAGCGAGTGTACACAAATGCACTAAGTGAGCATTTGGATTTAACGTTGGATGTGCCCATCATACTACCATTACGGAGGCAATCTTATACCAGGCAGCGAAAGGGTAACCTTTATGGTGCCGGACTGAAGTGGTCCCCGAAATTTGGACAGGTTGTTAAGAGCAGATTCATAAGAAAGTAGCACAGATCAGTATCCATTCCCCACCCTCTCTCATCTGTCTCAATGACGCTGACAATATACAGTCCAATTATCGCTGACGGTCTACACTGCCAGACAACTCTTGGAGCCCCTCCGTACAACTTTCAAAACAAACGACCTTCGGGTAGTCGCTTTGCGCGACAGTAGCAGGTGGGTCAATGGATTGACTGCTATCAGGCGGTTAGCAAATACTCGCAATCTTAATTCCAAGGCAAACCACCTTGAGGCGCTGTTTATTCGCCAGCCGCAGACCAGGCTATGCCCCAAGGTCATTCGTCTACCCGAACGATGGAGAGCAGCACCTTTCATCCTGTGCTCGGCAGAGTCCGCAAGAGCGTCAACAAGCCGGTCTCACATTGGTGGATGGTTATGCCCTATGATTACCGTCCATCTACTGAAGATGTGGTTTAAGATGGACTGGCTTTAGAAGGGCAGGGCAGCTGGGCTCTTGAGCTATAGATCTACTCCCAAGGTCTTAGACCAGCAGTCTGCTCTCCAGCAATGCGGCCAAAGGCCAGGGCTTCCGGTATGTTCGAGGCGCCTTCATATAGGGGAAAGAAGAATGAACCTAGTTCGCCTGCAGCATATAGCCTCGGAATAGGCTTATCGTTTTGGCCAATCACTTGAGCCCGCGCGTTATGCTTCGGGCCACCTTGTGTGTTTATGATAGGTTCACAAAGCTCTGCAGCATAGTAAGGCGGCGTCTCTATGGGTCCCAGCCATTCTTTAGATCTGCCAAAATCGGAGTCCTGACCTATCCTACAGTATTCATTGTATCTTGTGACGGTTTCTTCCAGTGCATCTGGGCCCACCCTTATTTCCTCAGCCAGTTCTTTGATGGTGTTGGCCTTAACTATCCACCCCTGCTCTATTTCGGCACTGTTGTCATCGCTCCACTCATAAAGCTTTTGCATACACCACCAGCCCATGTGCATTCCTACGATGGGGCGTTTCTTCCTGAAGGTTTCATCGAAGACTATGTAAAAAGGTATATTGGGGTACTCTGCTCCATCATGGTCGAAGCATTGAACCTTAAAAAGGTCCTTACGATGACTCAACAATATAGACTCGTTCATGAACCTTTTCCCATATTTGTTTACATTGATAGCTTGGCTGCCGATGGGCAGGTGCCTTACCAGCCGGAACCCAACACCAAACTTCTCGCTTGGTGCTTTGAGGGCAAAATTGCCCAATTCACAGCCGGTCATATGCCAGAGCTTGGCCCCCACTTGAGAAGCCATCACTATACCATCCCCGGTGTTGTATGGAGTCCCATAGGGATAGATGGGCAGTTGTGTGGCATAGGGCAAGAAGTCTACTAACATCTCATGGTTGTTTTGGAAGCCTCCACAGGCCAGAACCACGCCCTTTCTTGCCTTGACATATATTGCCCCTCCCCGGCTTTCCACCTTGACACCCAATATCTCCTTTGTCACCAAGTCTTGGACCAGCTCCTTCGCAGAGGCCTCATACATGACCCCGATCCTTCGCTCCTTCACCAAGTTCTCCAGGAAGCAGAATAATTGGTCTCCATAGGTGATCCACTTCACTTCCCCATCTTGTTGCTCCTCCTCTATGTCTGCCGTGCGCGCCAGGCTTGCAACCTGATGGAAACCCTCAGATCCCGGAAGGGTGGGGTACTCTGGTTCCATAGGCGAATACTCGAGCTCCGCGCCCCATTTCTTAAGCCTATGGGGAAGGTCAACCATAGCTTCAGCAAGGGCACAGATCGATTCCTCGTCAACGGTCCCCTGGGTCAAAGCCCTGTAATGTTCAATCGCATTGGCCACATCGCTGGGGATACGCATACCCCCTCCAGAACAGCCAGTATTTCCTCCACCGAGCGGTGCTTTCTCAAGTATAATTGCTTGGGAGCCAGCATCGTGGGCAGCAATGGCCGCACAAGCACCAGCTCCTCCGTATCCCACAACCACCACCTCCGCCTCGCAGTCCCACCTCTCTGGAAGCCACGGCTTTAGCTCGCCCACCTTCTTATCTTCGCCGACAGAACTCATGATCACGCCTCCTTTCCCAGTGCTTGGTCGGTTCATTCTACCATCTCAGGGAAACCAAGCAAAATCCTGCGGGTGCCTAACTGGCTGAGTCTTTCGGTTCCCTGGGGATAAGACTGTCACGCCCAGAGGATCTACTAGACGCGCTACCCTCGGCCCTGCCTGCGGACTCCAAATCCACTGCCATCAATGCACGCCACAACTTGGAAGTCTGACTTGCCATGTAGCCGGCTCTCGTCCCATATCCGTACCAGGCGCTCGATTCTAGCTACTTTGTCTCGCGCCGTCCCACCATCCTCAGTGATTTTGGCCTCGACGATGATAGCAGAGCTGTATTCGTACTGTATAAAGAAGTCAAGGGACTGCTCGTATCCCGGCACTCGCTCCGCGCGTTTAGTCTTTCAAAACGTTATTCTGGTCCGTGGCAGTCGTTTTCCCCTTATGGGCCTGGAAGGAGATCATCCTACCCCCGTAGTCCAAAGGCGAGCAATTGTATACACCCGCCTCTGGGCAGGCGGGCGGGTGTGAACAGCCAGTTGTCCGCAGGGCCACTGTGCATTATGATAGGTGATATCAAACTATGATAAAGCCCATTATTTGGCAGGACGAACGCCTCACCATCATTGACCAGACCCGGCTCCCCAGAGAGATGATACACCTGGAGATGGCCGACCACCAGGAAGTGGCCGACGCCATCCGCACGATGAAAGTAAGGGGCGCTCCCGCCCTAGGCGTAGTGGCCGCCTACGGCCTGGCCTTGGGGGCCAGTCGCATACAGGCAGCCTCCACTAAACAGTTCTTACATGAAGTGGATGTCATTGCCGGTGCCCTGGCCGCTACCAGGCCCACCGCCGTCAACCTTTTCCAGGCCCTGGGCCGTATGCAGGCCGCCGCCCGGAACGCCAGTAACGAAGGAGCGGTAGACGGCCTGAAAGCTACGCTGGTGGCCGAGGCACAGCGCATCGATGAAGAGAACCTGGAGGCTGACCGCCGTATCGGGGAGCTGGGGTCCGAGCTTATCGAAGCCGGTACCACAGTGCTCACCCACTGCAATGCCGGTGCCCTGGCCACCGCCGGCTACGGCACCGCCCTGGGTGTCATCCGGGCGGCCCATACCGGGGGCAAGAATATACAGGTGCTGTCCACCGAGACCCGTCCCCTCCTCCAGGGTGCCCGCCTCACCGCCTACGAGCTTATGCAGGAGGGCATCCCGGTGACCCTTATCACCGATAGCATGTCCGGTTTCTTCCTCCACCGGGGGGAGGTGAGCGCCGTAATAGTGGGTGCCGACCGTATCGCTGCCAACGGCGATGTGGCCAACAAAATAGGCACCTACACCCTATCGGTGCTGGCTGCGGAGCACGGGGTGCCGTTCTATGTGGCCGCCCCCACCACCACCATAGACCCGAACCTGGCCTCGGGCGATGAAATCCCCATAGAGGAGCGGGGGCCGGAGGAGGTCACCCATATCAAGGGGATGGCCATAGCCCCCGATGGGGTTAAGGTAGCCAACCCCGCCTTTGATGTCACCCCCCACATGTATATTACCGCCCTCATCACCGAGAGGGGTGTGATCCGGGAGCCGTACCAGGATAGAATCAAGAGAATCCTTACAAGGGAGGCTTAGATGGCCCAGGCCAAGCTGGGGGTTATTGGGGGCAGCGGGCTATACAACATAGAGGGGTTGGAGGCGGTGGAGGAGGTACGGTTTGACACCCCCTTCGGCCCCCCGTCGGACGCCATCACCCTGGGCACCCTGGAGGGGGTGAGGGTGGCCTTTCTCCCCCGCCACGGCAAGGGACACCGCATCTCCCCCACGGAGGTCCCCTACCGGGCCAACATCTATGCCCTCAAGTCCCTGGGGGTAGAGCAGCTTGTGGCCGTATCGGCGGTGGGCAGCCTCAAAGAGGAGGTGCGCCCCCTGGACCTGTTGGTGCCCGACCAGCTGATAGGCCGCACCCGCAGCCGGGTAAACAGCTTCTTCGAAGGTGGGAACACCGCTATCGGCATCGTGGTCCATGCCCCCTTCGCCGACCCCTTCTGCCCCCACCTGAACAAGGCGCTGCATGGGGCTGCCGCCGAGGTGGCGGAACGGGTGCACCAGGGGGGTTCCCTGGTGGTGATAGAGGGGCCGCAGTTCTCCACCAGGGCCGAGTCCCACCTCTACCGCTCGTGGGACGCCAGCATAATCGGCATGACCGCCCTGCCCGAGGCCCGGCTGGCCCGGGAGGCCGAGATGTGTTACTCCACCCTGGCCTGTGTAACCGACTACGACTGCTGGCACGACAGCTACGAATCTGTCACGGTGGACATGATTATCGCCAACCTCCAGAAGAATGTGGGGGCGGCCAGGCACATCCTGCGTCTGCTGGCCGCCAGGCTGCCCGCGGGCAGGCAGTGCGGCTGCGGCCACGCCCTCCGGACAGCCATCGTCACGCCATCCCACATCATCCCCGAGACGGTTAAAAAAGAGCTGTCCCTGTTGCTGGGGAAGTATGTTCCCCCTGCATAGGAGGTGCCTTGAAGTTCCCCTCTGACCCCGGCCTGTTGCCCACTGCCGTGGGCAGCTTGCCCCTCACCGACCCTCAGCAGGCCCTGGGCCTGGTGAAGCGCTTCCTGCCCGAGTTCCCCGTGTGGCCCCAGCTTCCCAGGGTATCGTTTGGGGAGACCATGTACGCCCAGTTCATGCTCGGCCTGCCCGGACTGCTGGTGGAGGGGGAGCGTATGTATGTGGACACGGCCCGGGAGTTTGACGAGGCCATACGCCAGCTACTATCGGACTACGAGGCGGAGGCCAGCGAGGGCTATGCAATCTCAAAAGACAACGCCTCCGGGCTACATGCCTTTTTAGAAGCCCCACCCTCCGCCCCCCTTATGGTAAAGGGACAGCTAACCGGACCTGTCAGCACCGCCCTGACTATCACCGACGAGGAACGCCGTCCCCTTATCTACAATGATATTATGTCAGATGCCATAGCCAAGCTCCTGCGCCTCAAAGCCGCCTGGCAGGAACAGAAGCTGAAGGCCGTGGCCGCCACCACCATGGTATGGCTGGATGAGCCTTACATGAGCTCTTTCGGTTCCGGCTACCTTACTCTGGAGCGGGACCAGGTAATCTCCCTCATAGACGATGTCCTTGATGGGCTACATGGTGTGAGGGGTGTGCATTGTTGCGGCAACACCGACTGGTCAGTGCTGCTGGCCACATCCATAGAAGTTATTAACTACGATACGTATAACTTCGCCGAAACCCTCAGCCTGTACCCGGATGAGGTCAAGGCCTTCATGGGCCGTGGTGGGGTCATCGCCTGGGGCATCGTGCCTAATGAAGAGGCCACCCTGGCCAGGGAGACCTCCTCCAGCCTCAAAGACCGCCTGGAGGAGGCCATGGCCCCCTTCACCCGCAAGGGTATTCGGTTTCAGGACCTGGTGCGGCGGGGCCTTCTGACCCCTTCCTGCGGCCTCTCCTCCCTCTCCCCGGAGGCCACCGAACGCGCCCTGGAGGTACTGTCCGACCTCTCGGCCCTGATGAGAAAACGCTACGGTGGGTAGATATTTGAGACAGCCTGCCTCATCACCGAAGCACCATACCAATTTGCTCACCGCGGATACACCCCAACTCCTTGCAAAAGTCTGTGAGGTGGCCGCCTCAGTGAGGCTTGCCACGAAGATCCTCTGTAATATAGAGGATGGTACTCCACCCTGGATTGAGGATGGCTATTCCACCGGCTACGGAGATTAGGCAGAAGAGTATGGGCGTACTGGTTGTCGGTTCCGTCGGCTACGACACGGTGTGGACCCCTATGGCCTCTGGTAAAGATTTGCTGGGTGGCTCCGCCACCTTCTCCTCTATCTCAGCCAGCTACATGACCCAGGTATCTATCGTGGCGGTGGTGGGAGACGATTTCCTTCAAAACCACGTAGGCCTTTTGCAAGGCCACGGCGTCGACACCTCGGGCTTGGAGGTGTCCCCGGGCAAAACCTTCCGTTGGACGGGCCGCTACGGCGCGGAGGACGTCAACTCCAGGGACACCCTTGAGACTCAGCTAAACGTCCTTGCCGAATTTAATCCCACCCTGACGCCGGAGCAGCGAAGACAGGACTGCCTCTTACTGGCCAACATAGACCCTGAGTTACAGCTTCAAGTCTTGGAGCAGATGGACCGCCGCCCCAAGCTGGTAGCCGCTGACACCATGAATTTTTGGATTGAGGGTAAAAGAGACGCCTTGGCCAAGGTCATTGAGGCGGTGGACATAATTTTCATGGACGAGGACGAGGTACGGCTCTACGTCCAGGAGCCCAATCTGGTGAAGGCTGCTCGCATCATCCACGACCATGGGGTCAAGGCTGTCATCGCCAAGCGAGGAGAGCACGGCGTTCTACTGTTCAACCAGGATATGGCCTTCGCCGCTCCCGCTTTCCCCCTAGATAGGGTAGTGGACCCCACGGGCGCGGGAGACTCCTTTGCCGGGGGCTTCATGGGATACCTGGCGGAGACTGGGGACACAACTCCCGAGGGCTTTCGTCGGGCTGCGATTATGGGATCGGTCATGGGCTCCTTTGCCGTGGAGAGCCTTAGCGTGGAGCGGTTGGGAGGCCTGGCCTACCAGGATATGAAGGGCAGATTTGATGCCTTTGTGGGCCTCACTACCTTCAACGGCCTGGGGCCCGGAGAGAGCCTCCCTTGGCGGAACAAAGACGGTAAACTCTAGCATTCCAAATCAGAGTACAAGGAGAAATATCGGGTTGAGCAGTCAATCTAAAGGTGATGTCAAAGACCGTTCCCTTAGCAAGGAAGGCATCTATCGTATCGAATGGGCTGGCCGGGAAATGCCGGTGCTCAGCCTCATAAGCAAAAGGTTCCAGAAAGAGCGTCCCCTAGAGGGCCTCAAAGTATCGGGATGCCTTCACATAACCACGGAGACGGCTAACCTGGCCCTGGTCCTGAAGGCCGGCGGGGCAGTCCTGGAGATGTGCGCCAGCAACCCCCTAAGCACCCAGGACGAGGTGGCGGCAGCGCTGGTGACGGAGTACGGAGTGCCCACCTACGCCATCAAGGGAGAGGATGACGATACCTACTACAGGCATCTTAACGCTGTCTTGGACCATAAGCCCAACGCGACCATGGACGATGGCGCAGACCTGATAGCCAACATCCACCAGAAGCGTAGGGAACTCATCGAAGGCATTATCGGCGGTACGGAGGAGACCACCACCGGCGTCATACGGCTGCGGGCCATGGCACAGCGGGGCGAGTTGGAGTTTCCTATTGTCGCCGTCAACGATGCCCAGACCAAGCGCTTCTTTGACAACCGCTACGGCACCGGTCAGAGCACCATAGACGGCATCACCAGAGCTACCAATGTCCTCTGGGCGGGGAAAAAGGTGGTGGTCTGCGGCTACGGGTGGTGCGGTCGTGGGATTGCCATGCGCGCCCGCGGCATGGGTTCACAGGTGATTGTGATTGAGGTGGAACCCAT
>JASLQE010000322.1 GCA_030744635.1 Dehalococcoidia bacterium
GATGGCGCTCCGGGTGTTCATGGAGGAGATGTGGTTGCCGGTGATGCCGACATATGCGGACTCCATCGGTATGCCACTGGCTTGCTCTGCCTTGGAGACGGCTTCCCTCACTGCTTCCTTGGCTTCATCAATATTAGTGACGATTCCTTTGCGTAACCCCATGCTGGGGACAACACCAACACCAAGGACCTGGAAGGACTGCGACTCCGAGAGATTGGCCACAATGGCGGCCACTTTGGTAGTGCCCACGTCAATGGCACTAAAAATCACCTTCTTGTTTCTCAAGGCACCTCCTTACCTCCTTGTTTTTATCTCTTCAACCCTACAGCCGTTCGGCTACCCGGAGCTTGGCAGACCGGCTGCGCGGGTTGCTCTTGATTTCCTGGGGGGTAGGGGCCATAACTTTGCGGCTCACCGGCCACAAGGTAGGTATATGGTTGCAGAGACAGACCGGGGTACGGGACGGACATAGGCACTGGCGGCTTTCCCGGCGGATAAAGTCTTTAACCACCCGGTCCTCCAGCGAATGATAGGAAAGCACTACCAGTCGGCCCCCTGGGCGGAGCAGGTTGAGGGCTTGCCCCAAGGCACTGGCCAGGTTCTCCAGCTCCTGGTTAACTACCAGTCGTAGTGCCAGGAAGGTGCGTGTGGCCGGGTGCAGCCGGCCCCTTCCACCGCCAAGGGCGCTCTCCACCACCTCGGCCAGCTCTCGGGAGGTGGCCAGGGGGCGGTTCTCCAGGATACGGCGGGTGATACGCCGGGCATGGCGCTCTTCCCCGTATTTATACAGTATTCGGGCTAGGTCGGCCTCTGGGTAATGGTTGACGATATCGGCTGCGGTAAGCTTCTGGGAGGGGTCGTAGCGCATGTCCAGGGGGGCGTCTTCCTGGAAGCTAAAGCCACGGCCAGCCTCCAGTTGCAGGGAGGACATGCCCAGGTCAAAAAGGATGCCGTCTACGGGGAGGTAGCCGTGTGTCTTGCAGGCGATTTCCAGATGGGAGAAGTTGGCCTGGATGAGTAGGGTGGACTCGCTGTAAGAGGCCAGGGTGGACTGGGCTGCCTCTAGGGCGGATGGGTCAGCGTCCAGGCCCAGGAGCTGCGTGCCCGGCCCACCGGCGCCGAGGACTGCGGCGGAGTGGCCGCCCGGACCAAGCGTACATTCCACATAGCGACGACCGCCGGGGGCAACTCTGAGTGAATCAACCACCTCGTCCACCATCACCGACAGGTGAGTGGTCAAGTTATGGTCGCCCGTGGTGCGAATGGGATTTATCCGCAAAGGCGTGCCTACCTCCCCTATTGATAGTGCCCTGTATTCACATGCTGCCTGGGCGGCTAAGGATGTGTCACGGAGGGACTTTTGAGGGGAGTAAATGCAGGTGGGACCTAAGCCCACTTGGAGCAAGTCTAGCATAAGTTATTGTAATTGTCAATACCGTTCCAATATTTTGTTAAACGAATTTTTAAAAATATGTTATCAATTATTCAGAACACCGTCGCTCAGCCGTATTTGTTATTGCCTCGCTTCAGATAGGAGCAGCCCCCACTGTTCCGGAGGAGGGCCTGCGCCCGGCTGACCTGCATACGCTGTCTGTGGTATTATGATAGGGCTACTATGATGCGAGTTGGTATTCTTACGGTGAGCGACCGCTCTTCCCGCGGGGAACGGCTCGATGCCGGTGGCCCCGCGGTTGAGCATGCCCTGGCCTCCCTCCACCCCCAGGTGGAGCGCTACGAGGTGGTTCCCGATGACCCCCAGACCATCTCGGACCGCCTTTCCCTATGGGCAGATGAGCTGGGTCTGGACCTTATCCTCACCACCGGGGGCACCGGGCTGGGACCACGGGACTCCACCCCAGAGGCTACCCTCCGGGTGGTGGACCGCAACGCCCCCGGCCTGGTGGAAGCTATGCGGAGCACCGGACGGGCCCACACCCCCCACGCCATGCTCAGCCGGGCGGTGGCCGGTGTCCGGGGTCGCAGCCTCATAATCAACCTCCCCGGCAGTCCCAAGGCGGTCGCCGAGGGACTGGAGACCATTATGCCCGCCTTGCCCCATGCCATTGAGGTCCTCAGAGGTGAGGCAAGGGAATAGCATGCGTGTTGACATAATAAGTATCTTCCCCGATATGTTTACCTCTCCCCTCTCCTACGGGCTGCTCAAACGGGCGCGAGAGGCGGGTGTGGTGAATATATCGGTGCATGACTTGAGAGCCTTCACCCATGATAAGCACCGTACGGTGGACGATTACCCCTTTGGTGGTGGCCCGGGGATGGTGATGAAGCCGGAGCCCGTCTTCGAGGCCGTAGAGGCCTTACGCCGTCCTGAGTCCCATGTGGTGCTCCTCAGCCCCCAGGGGCGTCTGTTCACCCAGGCGGTGGCTCAGGAGATGGCCTCCATAGAAAACCTGATCCTCCTCTGCGGCCGCTACGAAGGGGTGGACGAGCGCGTGGCCCTGCAAGTGGTTGATGAGGAGTTGAGTATAGGTGACTATGTCATCAGTGGTGGCGAGGTGGCTGCCCTGGTACTGATGGAGGCGGTGGTGCGCCTGCTGCCAGGTGTCCTGGGTTCACCCCTCTCCCTGGAGGAGGACTCCCTGGGTTGGGGCCTGCTGGAGTATCCGCAATATACCAGGCCCGCTGAATTCCGGGGACTGGATGTGCCCCAGGTGCTCCTCTCCGGGGACCACGCTCAGGTGCGCCTCTGGCGCCGGGAGCAGGCCCTGGAGCGCACCTACAAGCGCCGCCCGGACCTGCTGGAAAGCGCCCCGCTTACCGCCGATGACAGACAGTTTTTGAAGAAGTTAGAGGGGGCGGTCACGCTCCCTGCCAGGGAGGAATAGAACCGTGGAATTGGACAGTCTTATTGAGGCCAGCAAGCCCGTTTCCTTGCCCCCCTTCGGCCCCGGGGATACCGTGAAGGTAACCGTTCGGGTAGTTGAGGGGGAGCGCGAGCGCAATCAGGGCTTTCAAGGTACCGTCATCCGTGTGAAGAAGGGCGGGGTGCGCTCCTCGTTCACGGTGAGGCGGCTCACCGGTGGTGTGGGGGTAGAGCGCACCTTCTTTTTCCATTCCCCTCGTCTGGAGGGGTTGGAGGTGCTGCGCAAGGGTAGGGTGAGGCGTGCCCGCCTCTACTACCTGCGTGGCCTGACCGGTAAAGCGGCACGGGTTAAGGAGAAGCGCACTCCCCGGCCTCAGCCCCACACCGCTGCGGAGTAAACCCCTACCCCGCAGACTTATGACCTACGCCGAGGTGGCGGTGAACTCCCCTCATGCTGGGAGGAGGGCGTTTTCATATTCCATACCTGCTAACCTGAGAGTGGAGGTGGGGCAGGCTGTCTGGGTTCCGTTCGGTCCCCGTACCATCCTGGGGGTTGTTATGGAGCTCGTCCCGGAAGCGGCCGTGGAGGGCGTACGGGACATAGCGGGTGTGGCCCATCCCCAGCCCCTGGTCTCCCCCTACGGCCTGTCTCTGGCCAGCTGGCTCAGCCGGTACTATCTGTCGCCGCTGTTCCATGCCGTCGCCCTTATGCTGCCCCCAGGCTTCACCCGTCCTTCCGCCTCTTTTTTCCGGCCCGGTTCAAACCCCGGCCAAGGGAGCACTCCGGAAGAGGAGGTGGTGCTGGAGATGGTGCGCCATGATGGGCGGGTGGTGTTGGAGCCGCTGGCTGACGCTTTGGGACAGCGGCGGGCGTCTCGGGCACTCAAAGGGCTGGTGGCCCGGGGCTTGCTCACCCAGGAGTGGCAGGTTGCCCCTCCCAGGGTGAGGCCCAAGCGGGTGGCGGTGATCCGGCTCCTGGTGGGTAAGGCCCAGGCCCTGGAGGCTGCCGCCAACTTGGAGAGAAAGGCCCCCTCGCGGGCGGCCCTGCTCAGGCTCCTGGCGCAGAAAGGCCAGGTGCCCCGGGCCGCGTTGGGGAACCTGCGGCCTTTGGTTACCGCCCTTGCAAAGGCGGGTATATTGGCGGTGGAGCAGCTCCAGGTGCGGCGGGACCCTCTGGCTGGCCTGGACCCCGCCCCGCACCCGCCGCATGTCCTCTCCGCCCCCCAGGAGGCCGCCCTTTCCCGCATCCGGGAGGCCCTGGGCAAGCGAACCGCGGCCGCATTCCTCCTCCAGGGGGTTACCGGCAGCGGCAAGACGGAGGTATACCTCCAGGCACTGGAGCATGCCCTGTCTCTGGGGCGGAGGGGGATGGTCCTGGTGCCAGAGATAGCTCTTACCCCTCAGACCATTGACCGTTTTGCCAGCCGCTTCCCTGGCCGGGTAGCCGTGCTTCACAGCGGCCTCTCCCTGGGGGAGCAGTACGATGGCTGGTGGGCCATTATGGGGGGGGACTACGGTGTGGTCATCGGCACCCGTAGCGCCCTGTTCGCCCCACAGCCTGACCTGGGCCTCATCGTTCTGGATGAGGAGCACGAGTGGACCTTCAAAGAGGGTGACCGGCCCCCCCGCTACCACGCTCGTGAGGCCGCCATGGAGCTGGCCCGGCAAGTGGGGGCGGTGGTGGTGCTGGGCAGCGCCACCCCCGATGTGGGCAGTCACCACCTGGCCCGGACGGGTGGGCTGCGGCTGTTAGAGCTACCGGGCCGCATCGGCCCTTCGGCCCTGCCCCCCGTGGAGGTAGTGGATATGCGGCAGGAGCTACGTGCGGGCAACCGCAGTCTTTTCAGCCGCTCCCTCCGTCTGGGGCTGTTCCATGTGCTGGATGCCGGCGAAAAGGCCATCCTCTTCCTCAACCGGCGGGGGACCTCCCCCTATGTGCGCTGCCGGGCCTGCGCCCATGTGATGGAATGCCGCCGCTGCGCGGTCAGCCTTAGCTACCATCGGGAGCAAGGCCTGGTGTGTCACCAGTGTGGCTACCGCCGCCCCTTCCCCCTGAGCTGCCCCGCCTGCGGCCGTGCCGCTCTGGACCGCCTGGGGCTGGGCACGGAGAGGGTGGAGGCGGAGCTGTCCGCTATGTTCCCCGGGGTGGAGGTGGTGCGGTGGGACCGGGATGCCGTCCGGGGGCGGGACGGCCACCGGGACATCCTGTCCCGCTTCGCCCGGCCCGGCCCCAGGGTGCTAGTGGGCACCCAGATGGTGGCCAAGGGGCTGGACCTGCCCCGGGTGACCTTGGTGGGGGTGGTGCTGGCCGATACAGGCATCCATTTCCCGGACTTCCGCTCCGGGGAGCGCACCTTTCAGCTTGTCAGCCAGGTATCGGGGCGGGCGGGAAGGGGGGAGGCCCCGGGCCAGGTCATCGTACAGACCTACTACCCCGGCCACTACGCCATCCGGGCCGCCGCCGCCCACGACTACGCCTCCTTCTATGAAAAAGAGATGGACTACCGCCGCCGGCACCGCTACCCGCCCTTCAGCCGCCTGGTGCGCCTGGTCTATGCCCACCCCAGTGCCCAGCGCTGCCGGGAAGCCGGCGAGGGCTTGAGGCAGAGGCTGGTGGCGGTACGGGACTCAGCCGGGCTGGTGGGGGTTGAGGTCATCGGCCCCACCCCGTGTTTTGTCTCCCGGCTGCGGGGCCGTTTCCGGTGGCAGCTTCTGCTGCGGGGTACCGACCCCACCGCCTTGCTGGAGCACCTATCCCTGCCCCAGGGTTGGGTGGTGGATGTGGACCCGGTGCAGCTGCTGTAAGCCTGTGTAAGAACCTGTTTGTTCGTCTTTGACCACCCACCCGCCTGCCCGTGAATTTATGTTTGAGGGGGCGAAGCCCTCCAGATAATATCAACCGGGCGGGTGGGTGGGGAAAAGAAGACACATCACCATAATGACCTTTACAAGGCACCGTTCCGGGGCATATAATGCCTCGTAGCTATTAAGCTGGCGAGATGTCAATTCTTTCCTTACGCCACTACCCAGACCCCGTGCTAAGGCGAAAGGCGCAACCGGTGAGGCAGATAGACCCCACGGTGCGCCGGTTGGTGGCGGATATGGTAGATACCATGCGCCACAACTCCGGGGTGGGACTGGCCGCCCCTCAGGTAGGGGTCTCCCTCCGGGTTGCGGTCATAGAGCTGCCGGAGGAACCGGTCATAGTACTCATTAACCCGCAGGTGGTGAAACGGCGAGGGTGGCGGCAGGTGGAGGAAGGCTGTCTCAGCTACCCCGGATACCGAGGAGAGATTACTCGGGCCGAGAAGATTGTGATTAAGGCCCTCAACCTGGATGGTGAGACCATCAGGGTCAAGGCGGAAGACCTGGCTGCCCAGGCCCTGGAACATGAGTTGGACCATTTGAATGGTGTCCTATACATCGACCACCTGGAAAATCAGGACAAACTCTATCCCCTGGAAACCGAACCCCCCCAGCAGGCTGATTGACACCGGTTTGCGGAGCCTTGTGACCATGATCAGGCCATCAGCTACAGGCAGGTACCCTTTTTATGTTTCCGTGGAGCTGCGGGAGTTGCTGGACCGGGTGGCCCGTTTCCTGAACGATAGGGGCGTTGTGGCCTATTTGGTGGGCGGCTTTGTCAGGGACGGTTTCTTGGGCCGCCACACCAATGATGTTGACCTGGTGGTGTCCACCCCCGCACTGCCCCTGGCGCGGGAGCTGGCCCTATCCCTGGGAGGACACTTCGTTTCACTGCATCAGGAGCATCAGGTGGCCCGGGTGGTGGTGACAACCGGGGAAGATGCTCTTGGCAAGCTGAAGGTGTGGCACCTGGACCTAGCCACCGCCGCCGGTGACATAGAGCAGGATTTGGCCCGGCGGGACTTCACCATAAACGCCGTGGCAATAGGCCTGGGGGGTGGGGAGCCTGTCGACCTTGTCGGCGGCCTCGCCGACCTGGAACGGAGATGTGTCCGTGCTGTTTCCCCCGGCGTTTTCCGCGATGATGCCGCACGGCTGCTACGAGCGGTGCGGCTGGCAGCGGAGCTTGGCTTCCAGGTGGAGGAGTCCGCCGCCGCTTTCATCAGAGCGGAGGCCCATTTGCTGGCCGGGGTGGCGGGGGAGAGGCTGCGCGAGGAACTGATGCGCCTGCTGAGCGTGCCTGTGGCCGCCCCCGGAGTACGCAGCATGGACCGGCTGGGCCTGCTATCACACCTTTTACCAGAGATGGATGCCGCCCGAGGTGTGGAACAGCCCAAGGAGCACCACTGGGATGTCTTTCATCACTCGTTGGAGACGGTGGCCGCCGCCGATTTCCTCATGGGGGAGGCCGATGGCTTCCCGGCATGGGCCCGGGAGGACTTCCCCTGGCCCCCGGAGGCGGCGGACCGCATGAACGAAGGCGTGGCGGGATTTCCTCGGAGGGCACTGTTCAAGCTGGCCTGCCTGCTGCACGATGTGGCCAAGCCACAGACCAAGGCGTTGCAGCCCGATGGCCGCACCCGTTTCCTAGGACACCCCCATTTGGGGGCGCAGATGAGCCTGCATGCCCTGGGGCGGCTGCGCTTCAGCCGTCGTGAGGCCGAAACGGTATCGGCTATGATTACCCACCACCTGCGCCCCACCCAGATGTCACAGGGGGACATACCCACCCGGCGGGCTATCTTCCGCTTTTTACGGGATACCGGCGAGGTGGCGGACGATGTGCTGTATCTGAGCCTGGCCGACCACCTGGCCAGCCGGGGGCCGGAGCTTATACTTGAAGGGTGGCGTTACCACACCAGGGTGGTGGCCCATGTCCTTCAGCAGAGGCTGCTTCAAGAGGCTGCCCCTCCGACCCGGCTCCTCACCGGACATGATATAATGGCTGCCTTCGGCATAGAGCCGGGCCCCTGGGTGGGCCGGCTCCTGGAGATAGTAGAAGAGGCCAAGGCCGCCGGGGAGGTTTCCACCCGGAAGCAGGCCCTGGCACTGGTTAGAAAGGAGCTTGGCGAATGAGGCGCCGCTTGTTCTCCCTTGTGGGCATGGCTCTGGTGCTGGCCCTGTCACTGGCAACGGTTCTCAACGAGAACATCAATTTACGGGGCATCGACGGCCGGTTTGTGCGCGAGGGCATCAAGCTGGGACTGGACCTCAAGGGGGGCACCCACCTGTTGCTGGAGGCTGATTTCACTCAGCTCGGCCCCGGTGAGACCGAGGATGAGGCCATGAAGGGGGTGGTGGACGGCATCAAGCGGCGGGTGGATGCCTACGGCGTCGCCGAGCCCATTATCCAGCGGCACGGCGGCAACCGCGTGCTGGTACAGCTCCCCGGCGTTAAAAACATAAACGAGGCAGTAAGCCTGGTGCGCCAGGCTGCCTTTCTGGACTTTCGGGAGCAGGAGCTGGACGAAAGCGGCGCTCCCGTTCGTGATGAGGAGGGCAACATCGAGTGGAAGCCGGCCAAGGCCGACCTGGATGGGCAGGAGGTCCACCTCACCGGTGCCTACCTCAAGCGCAACAGCTATGTGGGCCGGGAGGGCCAGCTAAGCGAGCCCCAGGTGCACTTTGAATGGGAAGGGGACGGCTCCGCCCTCTTTGAACAGATTACTACACGGCTGGTGGGTAAGCCCCTGGGAATATTCCTGGATGGCGAGCGGGTCTCCGCCCCCATCGTCCGGGATGTCATCCGGGACAGGGGAATTATCACCGGCATCACTGCTGAAGAGGGCCGTGTGCTGGCCATTCAGCTAAACTCCGGCGCTCTGCCCGTGCCTATGACGGTCATCCAGCAGCAGGATGTGGATGCTCTGCTGGGGGCAGACTCCCTGCGGCGCAGTATGCGGGCAGCGGTGGTGGGGCTGGTAATGCTCCTGGCCTTCATGCTTGTTTACTACCGGTTCCTGGGCCTGGTGGGCAATGTGGCCCTGCTCTACTACGGCGTTTTAGCGCTGACCCTTTTCAAGCTCATCCCGGTTACGCTTACCCTGGCTGGCGTAGCGGGCTTCATCATCTCCCTGGGCATGGCCGTAGATGCCAATGTGCTGGTATTTGAAAGGCTCAAGGAGGAGCTAAGGAGGGGCAGCACCTTTGGCGCTGCTGTGGAGGTGGGCTTCTCACGGGCGTGGCAGGCCATTCGGGACAGCAATGTGACTACCCTCATCGTGTGCGCCGTCCTCTACTGGTTTGGCAGCCGTTTCGGTCACACTTCCATTATGGGGTTCGCCCTTACCCTGGGCATAGGTATTATCACCAGTATGTTCACCGCCATAGTGGTCACCCGCGGTCTCCTGCGCCTGGCCCGGCTTACCCCTGTGGTGCGCCGGATGAGCTGGTTCGCGGTTTAACGGAGGGGTCTGTTGACATCTGTACATTACCCGCTCACCTGCCCTGTGGAT
>JASLQE010000323.1 GCA_030744635.1 Dehalococcoidia bacterium
CCGCTCCCGCGCCTACAAGAAGAACGATAGCTGTCATGTGGAGCAAAACAACTGGTCAGTGGTGCGCCGGCTGGTGGGCTATGACCGCTACAGCTCTCGGGCTGCCCTGGAACGTCTGAGTCTCGTTTATGCTACGCTGCGCCACTATGCCAACTTCTTCCAGCCCACTATGAAGCCGGTGTCCAAGAGCAGACAGGGGGTCAGGGTGCACAAGGTCTATGACCAGGCACGGACCCCTTATCAACGGCTTCTGGAGTCCGGTGTGCTCACCGAGGCCAAGAAAGCCGAGCTGGCGACAATATATCGGGGGCTTATAACCCGGTCCTGCTGCTGAAGCAGCTCAATGGCCATCTGAAGCAACTATGGAAGCTGGCCCAACTATCCGACCCCCGCCCCTGCAAATGGGTCAGGGCCAAGGGCAAAAGCAATTCGGTAACCGATTATTCTGAGGCAACGATGGCCCTTCGGTAACAGTTTGTTTTGACGCAATACGTAACCCGATTGGATGGTCTTGAGGTGACCGTCACTGGCCGGTTATGGCTAACTCCGTGTGGTCGCCCATAAACAGCCTCACCCTCTCCTTGGGCCTGGGGGCCCGGTCCGGATGAACTGTTGACAATCAGCGAGCTTCTTCAGTTGACACCACTATCACCCAGCCATAGCAGAAGCGGCGCGCCACCTCAGCCCACCGCCGCTGACGGGGCAACCGGGGCCGGAAGGGCCACGGGCTCTATTGCTGCTACCTGTCGGTGAGCATCCGGACGCCGGCGGCCAGGTCATGGACCAGGCACAGGTGCGGGCCGAGGACGGATCCCTCTCCCATGCGTACGCCGGGCATCAGGCTGGCGTGTATGCCCGTCTGGCAGTTATCACCTATCATGGCTCCCAGATAGCAGGTCCCGGTGTCCACCACCTCATCGCCCACCTTTACCCGGACATGGCGGCGGTGAAAGGGAAGGTTGGCCGTGATGGTTCCGGCCCCCAGGTTGCACCCGCTGCCTACGATAGAGTCTCCGACATAGCCGAAGTGGAAGTAGGAGTTCTGGCCTATATAGGAGTGCTTGATTTCGGTGCCGAAGCCCACCACGGCCCCGGCGCCGATGTGGACCCCGCCCCGAATGAGCACATTGTTGCCGATTACCGCCCCCGGCCCGATGTAGGCCGGGCCCCGTACCACGGCGTTTTCAAATATACGGGCCCCTTCCCCTATCACCACCTGGCCCTCCACTACGGCGCTGGAGGCTATCTGCGCCGATGGAGCGATGCTTCTCTGGATACCCTGGAGCAGGTACTCCATCACCGTTAGGATGTGCCAGGGGTATTTTATGGGGCCCCAGAACCCCTCGTAGGGCACCATCTTCACCCCCGCCTGCGGCAGGTCGGAGGCCATGAGCCGCCCCAGGGCGCGTTCGTATGCATCGTCCCCATCTCCGCCCTCATCGGCTATGGCCTCCAGCAGCTCCACAGGCCTGGTGTGCAGGTGCACCACAATGTTGACCACCTGGCTGGGCTCCCGGCCCTGGCCGGGCTTTTCCACAATCCCCTTCACCCAACCACCCGGACTTACCACCAGATAGCCACCGGGGAAGTAGTGCTTTACCTCATAGCCCAGAAGGTAAGAGGCAGCGTTGCCCTCCAGGAAGGCAGACAGCATCCGGTCATAGGCGGTAGACTCCACCACATCGCTGGGGCTGACCAGGAGCACTGGCCCCATTCCCAGGTGCTCCCGGGCGCTGAGTAGGGCATGGCCCATACCCCGGGTCTGCTCCTGAAGGGCTACCTGCACCGATACCCCGTTCAACCTACCGACGGCCTCGGCCACACGCTGCTGGGCTCCG
>JASLQE010000324.1 GCA_030744635.1 Dehalococcoidia bacterium
GGAGCTGGAGCGTATGGGCAAGCTGGAGTGTATTATCACCCAGAATGTGGACAACCTCCACCAGATGGCGGGCAGCTCCCCGGAAAAGGTGTTTGAGCTACATGGCAACATGCACTGGGGGCTGTGCCTTGGCTGCGAGCAGCGCTACCCCATGGAGCGGGTGCGGGAATGGCTAGCCGAAGGCAAAGAGGACCCTCCCTGCCCCGGCTGCGGGGGCATCCTCAAGCCGGCCGGGGTGTTCTTCGGTGAGCCCTTGCCCATGCGGGAGATGGAGGTGGCCACCCATCATTCCCGGAAATCGGACCTTTTCCTGGTGATAGGCTCCACCCTCACCGTCTACCCCGCCGCCTACATGCCGGCCTATGCCCTGGAGGCCGGGGCACGGCTTATCATCATCAACCTCTCCCCCACTGCGCTGGACGGCCGGGCCACCCTGCACCTCCCCTACAAGGCGGGGGAGGCCCTCTCCCAGGTAACCGCCGGGGTAAGGAGCGGCCTGGAAGGGCTCTGAACCTGACGGCAACAGGGGTCGCTTAGCAATTCTTGTCTTTCCCACCCACTCCGAACGAAGTATCGGTCCGAAAGACTCTCCGCCTTGCTGAGTCCGATACTTCATTCGGACCGGACTCCTTCGGAGAGTCCGCAGGGCGGACCCGCCCGTGTTTGTTTTCTCTGAGGGGTAAAACCCCCCAGGACCCCCGGAGGTGCGGGGGCCATGCCTCTTAACCGATTTACCGTTTGGGAAGGCAAATGGTTGCGAAACGACCCCCCCTTATGCCTGATGAGGTGCTCTGTTTGTGTTACCATGTTACCGGAGGCAAGGATATGCGCCGCCTGTGGCTGACTATGGTCTTGCTGGTGGTGGCCCTCAGTTTGGCGGCCTCTGCCGGAGCAGCTTCCTCCTCCATCGTCGTCTTGGAGGTGGAGGGGGCCATAGTACCCGTGGTTGCCGACTACATACACCGGGGGCTTGAGCGGGCGCAGGAACAGGAAGCCAACGCCGTCATATTACAGCTCAATACCCCGGGCGGCCTGGTATCTACCACACAGCTTATCATTGAGGACTTTCTGGCCAGCCCGGTGCCTGTGGTGGTGTATGTGTCCCCGGCGGGGGCGTGGGCGGGGTCAGCGGGGGCCTTTATTACACTGGCCAGCCATGTGGCCGCCATGGCCCCCGGCACCTTTATCGGCGCTGCGCACCCCGTTGCTATCTCACCTACCGGCAGTGGTGAGCTTCCTGCCACCCAGGAGGAGAAAACGGTCAATGCCCTGGCCTCCGCCATCCGCAGCATCGCCCAGGAGCGGCAGCGAAATGTGGAAGTGGCCGAGGACATGGTGCGCAAGAGCGTGGCCCAGACCGATACCGAAGCCCTGGAGATGGGCCTTATAGAAATCCGGGCGGAAAACCTGGATGAGCTGCTGGACAAGCTGGAGGGGCGGACGGTGAGAGTGGCCGGAGGCCGGGAGGTGACCCTGCACACCCAGGGCGTTCCTCTCAACTTTGTCAATATGGGCACCTTCGAGAGCCTGCTGTTTACCCTTAGCAATCCCAACATCGCCTATCTGTTACTTAGCCTGGCCATGATTGGCATCTTTGTGGAGCTGACCAACCCGGGGGCCATCTTCCCCGGCGTCTTTGGCGGTATCAGCCTGTTCCTTGCCCTGTATTCCCTGGGCACACTGGAGGCCTACTGGGCGGCATTGCTGCTGATAGCCCTCGCCTTCGGGCTCATCATAGCCGAGGTGTTCGTGGCCAGCCACGGGCTGTTAGGGGTGGGTGGGGTGGCATCTCTGATTGCCGGCTCCATACTGCTCTTTAGCGGCTCTACGGCTTTCTCCATACATCCCGCGGTGATAGCCGGTGTAGCTATCTTCCTCACCGGGTTCTTCGTTTTTGCCTTCAGGGCGGTGGTACGCACGCACCGTAAGGCCCAGACATGGGGTGCGGAGGGGATGGTAGGCCAGATAGCCGTGGCGCGTGTCCCCCTCAGCCCGACAGGCACAGTGACCAACATGGGGGAGCTGTGGGAGGCCAGGATGGACGAAGGGAGTGCGGAGTCCGGCGAGGAGGTTGTTATAAAGGAGGTACATGGGCTCAAGCTAACGGTAACCAGGAAAAAGGAGAACTCAGGAGGTGAGGAGTGAGTCAGCTGATACCATTCGGCATCATCGCCGTGCTGCTTCTGGTGGTTGTGCCAGCAGCGGTGAGAATTGTATGGCAGTACGAGTCAGGAGTCCACTTCCGACTGGGCCGGCTGGTGGGTATCAAGCCACCTGGGGTCCGGTTCATGATACCCTTCATAGACACAATACGTAAGATAGATACCAGAGTGGTCACCTTGGATGTGCCTGCTCAAGAGGCTATCACCAAGGACAATGTGACCTTGAGGGTGAATGCGGTGGTCTATTTTCGGGTGGTCCACGCTGACCAGGCAGTTGTTAATGTAGCTGACTACCGAATAGCTACATTTCAAATAGCCCAGACCACACTGCGCAGCGTATTGGGCAAGTCCTCGCTGGATGAGCTGTTGGCGGAGAGGGAGAAGCTCAACGACTCCCTTCGGGAGATAATTGACGAGGCTACCGAGCCCTGGGGCATCAAGGTGAGCATGGTGGAGGTAAAGGATGTGGAGCTGCCCGATACTATGCAGCGCGCCATGGCTGCCCAGGCCGAGGCCGAGCGCGAGCGGCGGGCCAAGATAATACACGCCGAGGGCGAGTTCGAGGCATCCCAGAGGCTGGCCGATGCCGCCAGGGTCATAGGCAGCCAGCCCGCTACCCTCCAGTTGCGCTATCTCCAAACGCTGACTACCATAGCCACGGAGCGCACCAATACGGTGGTCTTCCCTCTACCTCTTGATATATTAGAGGCTTTCACCCGCAATATGAAGGGGACTAAGAGCGGAGACTGATAACCTCGCCGCTGAACAGGCGGCGCAGGGTGCCATTGTCGCAGCGCAGGAGGAGGCTGCCGTTGGGGTCCACGCCCTCGGCCACCCCCTCCTCCTGCCACCCCTGGCCCCGCACCGTCACCCGCTGGCCGATGGTCTCCAGGTGGGCCTGCCATTCGGTGTGCACCGGCTCCCCGGCACGGAGGGCCAGATAAAGCCGGTCCAGCTCTTCCAGGAGCGGGCACAGCACCTCCTCCACGGTTAAGGGACGGCCCAGCGCCGTGGACAGGCTTATGGCTATCTCCGCAATCTCCGGCCAGGCATTGGGGTCCAAGTTCACATTTATGCCCAGTCCGGCTATGGCATAGTCAACCTGTCTCCCACGGAGCCCGCTCTCCACCAGAACCCCGCACAGCTTCTTGCCACACAGCAGCACATCGTTTGGCCACTTGATGCCTGTCTCCAGGCCGGTGGCGCGACGCACGGCTCCGACAACGGCCAGGGGCACTATCATAGCTATAGCGGTGAGGTGAGAGAGGGAGGGGCGGAAGATTATCGATAGGGCTAGGCCCCCCTCAGGGGAGAGCCAGGTGCGTCCCTGCCGTCCCCGGCCCGAGGTCTGCTCCCCGGCCATCACCACGGTGCCCTCGGCAGCGCTCCGCTCCACCTCCCGGCGTGCCGTGTCCATGGTGGAGGCCACCCGCGGAAAGTACAGCAGCGGGCGGCCCACAACGGTGGTCTGAAAGGTGAGTGGGAAGGGGGGAGGGGTGGCCTCTATATCCGAGCTAAGTCCCGTAGGCCATACCCCTCAGTCCACAACCCCGGCATATCGCTCATCCCTCTTGTGGAAGGCGGCCTTGGTGCCCTGCTCCCGCCGCTCCTTGAAGAAGTTGAACTCGCCCGGGGCATATACCAGGTTAGTGAACAGGGTATGGCTGATATAGCCTATGGTATGACCCATACCCAGGCCCATCATATCGTAGACAAGCTGGGTGGTAGCTTTGCCGATGGCCAGCCCGTCCATGGGGAGCAGGGTGATGGCCTTGGCCATCTTTTCCACTTCCTCCTCAATTTTGTCATCGGGGAAGCAGCGGGCGCACAATCCGGCGACCTCGGCCTCCCTACCGTTCAACTGCCGGCCGGTAAGCATCATCTCCCGAGCACGCTTTATGCCTACGGACTGCATCAGAATGGGGATGTAGCCGATGCCGGAGCCGGCGAACCCCAGGCGCTGCTCGGTGGCCCCTATCATGGAGGTCTCGGCGGCAGCGAAGATATCGCAGCAAAGGGCGATGGCCAGGCCCTCCCCTATGCAGTGGCCGTGGACCTGGGCGATGGTCACCTTATATAAGTTCAGCAACCGGGCGTGTACGCCCTCCAGCCAGTCCCGGTCCACCCGCAGGCGGGTCTTCTGGGGAGCGCGCTTGTCACCGGACTTGGTACCCATGCCGTAGATGTGGCCCACCGTGTTCAGGTCGTGCCCGGAGCAGAAGGACCGGCCCGCCCCCTTGATAATCACCACCTTGAGCTCCTCGTCATCCTCCACCATGTCCAGCGCCTTTATGAAATCGTCCTGTATGCCTCCCTGGCGGGGGAAATCAAAGGCGTTCAGCTTCTCGGGACGGTTGAAGATTATCCGGGCAACCTCCCCTTCCTTCTCGTATATGATGTTGTTGAGCTTCATTCCTCTCCTTTCCAATGTCTGAGAACGCCTGAATTGTAGCACGGTGCCGAGGTGGGCAACAAGACTGTGAGGAGGGATGCCGTTTTGAAGGGGCAGCGTCACTGCGGCTATAATATGTAGACAGTGACCAGAATCGCCCTCCACACCCAAGGCTGTAAGCTGAACCAGGCGGAGACGGAGGCCCTGGCCCGTCGGCTATGGGCCGATGGCTACCAGGTGGTGCCCCTCTCCCAGCCCGCTGACGCTTATCTGCTGAACACCTGTACGGTGACCTCTACTGCGGATGCGAAGGCCCGACATTACCTGAGGCGGGCCGCCCGGTTGCAGCCGGATGCCCTTTTAGCCGCTACCGGTTGCTATGCCCGCCGCCGCCCGGAGGAGCTTTCCGGCATCACCGGGGTGAGGGCGGTGGCCGGGCATGACACCATGTCCGGCTTTACGAAGATGCTCCGGGAGCACGGCCTCTATCCCATGGGGGGGCTGGCAGCACCACCGCCCCTCCGCACCCGTGCCATGGTCAAGATACAGAGCGGGTGCTCCATGGGGTGCCGCTACTGCATCGTGCCTGCGGTGCGGGGCCGGGGGCGAAGCCGGGCCCCTGACGAGGTAATGGCCGAGGTAACGGAGCGGGTGGCCGAGGGCCACCAGGAGGTAGTGCTCACCGGCACCCACATCGGCAGCTACCGCTGGGACGGCATGGACCTGGTTGGGCTGATAGGTCAGATGCTAGCGGCTTCTACCGTGGCCCGGATTCGCCTCACCTCGCTCCAACCCGCTGACCTCACCCCGCGGCTGCTCTACCTGTGGCGGTCCGTCGGGGAGGGGCGTCTTTGCCCCCACCTTCACTTGCCTCTGCAGAGTGGGAGTGGCACTGTGCTGGAAGGGATGGGCCGTCCCTACATTACAGACACCTACAGCCGGGCGATATCCCTGGCACGGGAGACGGTGCCGGGGTTGGCCGTTACCACGGATGTGATGGTGGGGTTCCCTGGGGAGGGGGAGGCGGAATTCCAGGAGAGCCTCCGGTTTTGTCGGGAGGCGGGCTTTGCCCGGATGCATGTGTTTCCCTACTCCCCACGGCCCGGCACACCGGCGGCAAGCATGCCCCAGGTTGACCGCCATACAACGGACCGGCGCGCCCGCCTCATGCTGGCGGAGGCATCTAACCTCTCACAGCGATATGAGCGGGGCCATGTGGGTCAGGTGGTGCCCGTGCTATGGGAGAGGGAAGCTTTCCCAGGGGTGTGGAGCGGCCTGGCCTCCGGTTACCTGCGTGCTTTTACCCGTAGCTACAGGCCCCTTTGGGGAGCTATCACACCCGCCCGTCTGGAAAGCCCGGCGCCGGGTGGGCTGTGGGCCACGATCCTGTGATGGAGGCCTACCTGGACATAGAGACCTCCTTTGACGGGGAAATCACCGTCATCGGTATCTACCTGGGCACGGGAGAGCTGGTGCAACTGGTAGGGGAAGAGGCCGATGTTGAGCCGCTGGGGAAGGCCCTGGACGGGGTGAAGACCATCTACACCTACAACGGCAGCCGGTTTGACCTGCCCGTCATCGCTCACCAGTTGGGTGCGGACCTGGCCCGGGAGTACCAGTGCAATGACCTGATGTACGACTGCTGGGACAACGGCCTTTACGGTGGATTGAAGAAGGTGGAGGTCCAGCTCGGCATTCCCCGGACTACTCACGGTATCAACGGCCGGGATGCCATGCAGCTATGGCAGGACTACCAGGACGGCAACGCAGATGCTCTGCGCACCCTCCTCCTCTACAACAGCGAGGATGTGGTAAACCTGTCTATCCTAAGGATGCTGCTGGACCTGGCCGGGGGCCAGATTTAACAAGGAGATGTAACGCATGCCAATTCCTGAAGTAATAGATGTCCATGTGCACCTTTGCCGGAGCACGGAGGAGCTGAAGCTGGTGTGGCCTCGTCCCGGCTTCCCGGATGAGTGGCTGTGGGGCTGCCCTAACAAGGTGATACCTTTTATGGACAGGGAGGGCATCTCTCACCTGTGCACCCTCACCTTCATGGATACACACCTCATGCTGGATAAACGCCT
>JASLQE010000325.1 GCA_030744635.1 Dehalococcoidia bacterium
GCTCCGGCTTTGAGACCTTCGCCGACTGGACCAAACCCGGCTTCCGGCTGGGCGGCCTGTACGCCGGCTCGGCCACCTACCGCTTCGCCTTCCCCTCTATTCTGAGTGCCCATGGCGTTAGCTATGAGAGCATCAAGGACAACGGGGGCGTTGTGGAACCTGCCACCGGCGACTGGAAGGCGGACAACTTTGACAAGCTGTTCGGCGGCCGGGTAGACGCCATTGAGTGGCACGGCCCCATCCCCGATGCCTTCCTCAAGTCGCAGGAGATTGTGCGGGACGTAGTGTGCATCGGGCTCACTGACGACGAGATGGAAACGGCCTTGGCCGTCTACCCGGGGACGGCGCCCAACATCATCCCCGCCGGCACCTACAAGTGCAACGAGGACAAAGACATCCAGGCCTTTGGCTATACCATGGTCTATATAGTCAACGCCGAAGTCCCCAACGAGACGGTGTATAACCTCCTGTGGTCCATCTACCGGGACGACGGTGATACCATCCGGAACTTCCATCCCCAGAACGCCGGGTGGGACTATATCGGTTTCAACGCCATCCCATCCCAGCAGACCTCTCCTTGGCACCCCGGGGCCAAGATGTACTGGGAGGCAAGGGGACTTACAATACCCCCACAGAACCCCCCTCCCGCCGCGTGGGTGGAATAGCCGATTCCTGACATAAGTACCCTATAGGCAAAGAACCGTGGGGGCCAAGGCCCCCACGGTTTCCCTGTTGTTGGCAGGCCCTTTGTGAACTGAAAAGGAAGGACAGTGGAAGAGACCGTACCCCAGTCAGCAGTAGATGCCGTAATAACCGGTAGGAAGCTGGCGGCCCCCCGACCGCTGGTGGTGGCCATAGCGTCTCTGGCCATCCTGGTCTCCGTATTTCACTTGTTCACCGCATGGTTCTCGGCCATCCCTCCCATCGCCCAGGAGTGGGCCACCCTCCACATGATAATGATTCTGGCCTTCCTGGCCTTTCCCCTGGGCCGGAAGTCCTGGCAGGACAAGCTCAATGGGTGGTCCATAGTTGATTTTGTAGGGATAGCCCTGCTCATCTTATTCACCGTCCGCTTCTACCTGACCTATGAGGACTATATCCTGATACGCTACGGCAAAGCCGATGACTTTGACATCTTCGCCGGCACAGTGACCATCTTTATCATCTTAGAGCTTACCCGGCGCTGCCTAGGCCTGCCCCTGACTTTGGTGGCCGTATTCCTCATCTTCCAAGGGCTGGTGTCCGATAAATTCCCGGACTGGGTGCCCTTTTACGGCCCCCCCATCTCGTGGCGCACCACGATCGAGTTCCTCTACCTCCAGGAGTGGGGGCTGTGGAACATCCCCACCAAGATTGTCAGCTATTTCATCATCCTGTTCTTCGTCTTGGTGGGCATATGGAAGTATACCGGCGTATTGGGGATAGTCAGAGACCTGGCTACATCCATCGCCGGGAAATACACCGGAGGGCCGGCCAAGGTAGCTGTTATTGCAAGCGCCTTTTTCGGCACCATCCAGGGGAGCTCGGTAAGCAATGTGGTCGCATCGGGTAGCTGGACCATCCCCACCATGAAGACCACGGGATATAAGCCCCATTTTGCCGGGGCGGTGGAGGCGGTGGCCTCCAGCGGCGGGCTTATCACTCCTCCGGTGATGGGCCTGGCCGCATTTCTCATGGCCGATTTTCTGGGCATCTCCTACCTGAAGGTGATGGCGGCTGCTGTGGTGCCCACCATTCTGTTTTACGCAGGCACTTTTGGAGCCGTTCACTTCCAGGCCAAGCGCGACGGGCTGGTGGGGTTGGCCCCCTCTGAGATTCCAAAATTTTTACCGGTGCTGGCCAAGAGCTGGCTGTTCCTGCTGCCGATAGGGACCCTGATACTGTTCCTCCTGCAGGGATTCAGCATAGCTCGGGCTGTGATATGGTCCATCCTCATCCTGGCATTACTGATCATGGTAGTAGCGGGTATAATTAGATGGGCCAGCAGACGTAGTGCCAAGGCCAATTCCCTACTGGTGTTTATCCCCGAGGAAGCGCCGCCCTCACCTCGAGGCGTTTTACTGGCCCTGGAGGAGGGTGGGCAGATGGCTGTTACCATCGGTATCGCGGTAGGTACCGTAGGACTTATAATAGGCACCTTCTGGGCCACCGGGCTGGGTCTCAGGATAAGCGAGCTCATTGTTACTTGGTCCGGTGGCGACCTGTTCGTGGGCCTGGTCATCGCGGCTGTGGTGGCCCTCATCATCGGCATGGGTATACCGTTCACCGCCGCTTATATAACGCTTTACATGTTTGCCATCCCAGCACTCATTGACCTGGGCGCACCGCCCCTGGCAGCCCATTTCTTCGCCCTCTTCTGGGCACTGGTCTCCGGCATAACCCCACCCGTAGCGGTGACTGCCTACACCGCCGCCGGAATAGCCGGCTCCAATATGATGCGCACGGCCTTCACAGCGGTGAAGATAGCTATACCCCTGTATTTCATCCCCTTCTTCTTTGTGTATGATCTCGCCTTGCTAGGCCAGGCCCCCTTCATAGAGGTGCTCCGGGTTGTCGCTACGGGTCTTATCGGGGTATTCGCTATCAGCGCAGGTGGGGCCGGATGGCTGTTACGGAATCCCAACGTCATTGAGCGTATTCTGCTGTTGGGGGGAGGCATGTTGCTGCTATACCCCAGCGTGACTACAGAGCTAATAGGGGCTGTCGCCATAATAGCGGTATTCTTGTCCCATAAGTATATCCCCTACTTCGAGCCATTACAGCCGGCGATTGACATAGTTGGCCGTTTTACCAGCAAGAAAGCAGGGGTAGGCAATGACCGCTAAAGCGAATCAATGGGGGCACTGGCTGGCCTTAATCCTTTTCATTGGCCTCCTT
>JASLQE010000326.1 GCA_030744635.1 Dehalococcoidia bacterium
CCCGCCGGAGGTCTGCCAGCAGTGCCTCGTCCCAGCCCTCCACCTCTATATCCACCACCAGTCCCTGGGTGCCCAGGGCCTGCCCCAACTCGGCCACCGTGCCCAGTGCCACCATCCGGCCACGGGACATTATGCCCACCCGCCGACACACCTGCTGCACCTGGTGCAACTGGTGTGAAGAGATTACCACCGTAATCCCCTGCTCGTGGCTGAGGCGCTGGATAAGGTCCATGACCCGGCTTATTCCCTCCTGGTCCAGCCCCAAAGTAGGCTCGTCCAGGAAAACCACCCGGGGTTCTTTCACCACGATATCGGCTATGGCCAGGCGCTGACGCATACCACGGGAGAACTGGCCGACTTTCTTATCCGCCACCTCCCCCAGGCCCACATAGTCCATGGCCCGGTGAATGGCCTCCTCGGCCTGGTGCCGGGGTATGCGGTTAAGGCGGGCTGTATACATCAGGTTCTGGCGGGCGGAGAGGTCTTCGTAGAAGCCCACGCTCTCAGGCACATATCCTGCTATGCGCTTCACTTGGATGGGTTCACGAGTGGCGTCGTGACCCCACACCAGTGCCTCCCCCAAAGTAGGCTCGGTAAGACCCAGCCACATCAGAATGGTAGTTGTCTTGCCCGAACCGTTGGGGCCCAAAAAGCCGAACACCTCCCCCGGCTCAATGGCCAACTCCAACCCATCCACAGCAACAAATCCGTCGTAGTGTTTGGTGAGCCTGCGGGCCTCAATGGCTCGGGGGCCTTGGGGGGCCTGCGTGGTCATCTGCGTCCCAAACGTACCAGCACCCCGCCAAGGGCCGCCAGTACCACCACCACTATAGCCAAGCCAACCCACCCCCACACCGTGGTGGCCAGTACCGTAACCCTCAACTCCACATCATCACTGGCCAGCATGCTCGAGGCCGCTATAGTAAGAGAGTAGTCCCCGGGAATTGCCTTGTCCGGGGCCGTAATCTCCAGGTTTATCTCCCGAGGCTCTTGGGGGTCCAGGGTATCCATCCTTTCAGACGAGAATGTAACCTGCCATCCTTCAGGTTTACCAGCAAAGAAGTTGATGTCCGATAGCTGAGCCGAGCCGCCGTTGGCCACTATCATGGTAAAGGGTGACGCCTGCCCGGCGGTAACCTTGGTATTGAGCCGGCCGGTGGCGGTGCCCAGCAAAATGTCATAGGTGCCAGTAACTACCGCCTGAAGCCCCATCTCGGCCTCTACATCGCCCGAGCGTACGGCCACCGTAATTGGGAAGGTGCCTGCCCCGACCCCCGGTGGCGGGATGGCCGAGACCTTCAGGCCCTGGGTCCGTCCCGATTTCATGCTGATAGTGGATACCTGTTTCCTATCGAACTCGGGCTCGAAGCCAATCTGCCAGCCCTCCGGGGCAACCGAGAGCAGCTCGAAGGTAAGGTCCTCACCGGTGTCGTTGCGCACATCCACCTTGAACTCAAATGCCGTGCCTGAGGCAGCGGGTAGCACGGGGAACTGGGCTTCTATATTCACGCCGCCCGAAGCCTCTTCACCCCCAACGAACACCGCTATCCGCAACGATGCCGTAGCCCCGCCCTCCGTAGTAGCGTTGATGGTGAAGGTGTGGCCCCCCGGCTTCACCCCTCTGGTGGGCTGGGCCCGGAACTGGAGCTCAGCCTTGTTTGTTTGCTCCTCCGCCTCGACATCCAGAGCCGTCAGATATATCTGTCTAACCTCCAGTCGGGGGAAGTCCCGCTCTACTACAGCCGTCCAACCCTCCGGAACTGACGGTATACTCAAGGCAACCGTCTGGGCCGTACCCGATAGGTTCTCAACCGTAAGAGGGAGCTTTACCTCCTCACCCCGGTCTACGGCCACACTGAGAAAGGGAGCGGTCATCCTGAGTTGCTGCCCGGCGACGGCCGCCGGCGCCAGCACCCAGCCCATAACCGCAAGCAGCAACGCCATGCGCAACCAGACAGTAAATGGAAGCCTTTTCATGGAATCATACCTCACCATCATTGCAATTATTTTAAAGTAAATCTAATATGGGACTCTCGCCACACCCTGTCAAGGGGGGGATATAGCGACCGCCATTACCGACCTTCTTTACCCACACACCTACCCGGTAACAACCTCAGGGGTTATGCTACCGCACCCCCCGCGGACCTAGGGGTCCCGTTCGCCAGGCTGTACGGCGACAATTGTGGAAAGGAAAACCCGTTATCGACCGGTATATTTCTCAAGGGGCTATATACCCCTGCTGAGTCAGGAATTCACGCACGGCCTCCGGATTGGGCATTACGCGGGAGCCCAGGGCATCCAGGGCGTCCACGACCTCATCCGCAGCATTGCTGGCAAAAGCCAGGTCCACACAGTCCGCGCGGTCCACTTTGCCTTTGAAAGAATATGCCTGCTCTACAAACGGGAGCACGCTTTCCCAGGACGGCAACGCCATAGTCTAACACCTCGCTAACGAATCAATGTCAGAGGAAACCAGCGGTCATTATATCATAGGCCAGGTGCCGTACACTAACCAGGCCCCCTTTCCCCCCGTGGAGCGGAGATATCGCCCAAGCCCAGCTTACCCCTCCTGTATATAGTCCATGAGCTGCCGGTAGCGCTCCGGCATCTCCGCCTGGAAGCGCATATAAGCGGGTATGGGATAGCGCTGTAGCCCGCTCTTGTGGCCGGTCTCCAGCCCTTTTACCACCTCATCCGCCAGTGACCAGGGCATGGTAAAGGCCATCTCGTGGTCCTGGGCCAGGCCGAAGATGCGGTCCCCGTTGCAGGGCAGCACGAAATGGCACTCTTCGCTGACCATGGGGTGGGTTATAAGGTCGGCGCAGTCCATGCCTCCGGAGGCGGTAGCCTCTACGGTCCCACCACGGAAGAATACCGCACCCTGCACCAGGCGCATTACCTGTGCCGAGTTGCCGTAGACGATGACCACATGCGGCTCGAAGGCGGCATTGGTGATGGGGGCGAACACAATGTACTTGTAGCTCCCATAGTCCAGACGCTTGATGCTGGCATGTGCGGTGCTGGCCGCCTCCTTGGAGGGGAAGGGGCCGGGGTAATCGCCGCTGAGGAACCCGTCCTTGGGCGGGTGGAACCCCATGGTCAGCGCCCCATAGGGACAGGTCTGGTCTTCCGTGCCCATGGCGATGGTCCACCCATAGCGGCGCGCGGTGCCCCACGCCTGGCACGCCGGCATGGTGCCTCCCAGGTCTTTCACCGGACGGCGTGCCCTGGGGGGTAGCTCCTGCTCATTCTCCATCATACGCACCGCCAGGGGGAAGGTCTGGGGCCTCACATAGAGGTTCAGTGCTTCGTTAAACTGTGCCAGGTCCACAAGGCTCCTTTCGTCGTTTCAGATACAGTTAGTATAGCACAGCACCCCCCCTCTGGCAGGTATTACAGCGCGGTCGCAACTCCAAGATTTCTGGTCTTGTCCCTCGCGTTAGCCATGGGATATAATTTGGCCGATCGAACCGATAGGAGGTGGACGAATGGACATAGTGTTTATCTGCCGCGATGCCCTGGCCAGTTCCCTGCTGAGCAACATCCTGCTGGCCATGGAGGCCCAGAAAGCAGGGAAAAAGACGGCCGTGCTCTTCACCGAAGAAGCACTGAACGCCCTCGACGGTGGGGTGTTCTTATGGCCCCATGGGCTGCAGGGACAGCGGACCAGGCTGATAATGGCGGGCAACGCCGTAAGCATGGACATACCCGTGATGCTCAGGGGCCAGGGGCGGCAGGTGAACGCCCATGGCATGGTGGAGAAGGCCAGGGAAGCCGGTGTGGCCATGTACGCCTGCCCCGCCTGGACCAAGCTCCTGAGCATGAGCGGTAACCTTCCTGCCGGCATTGCCGAGATGGACCTGGATACGGCCCTCAAGACCCTGGGCGAGGCCAAACAGGTCATCGGAAGCTTTTGAGGGAAAGGAGACAAATATGGCCTGGACTAACTGGGAAAAGGTAGCCGGAGACGGCCTGGATTTCACCGACCTTATCTATGAGAAGAAATACCACACCGAATACGAGGGCGGCCAGGCCCGGGTCCTGGTTAACCGCGCCGACAAGTACAACGCATTCACCGGCCACACCATGGACGAGATGTTCCGCGCTTTCTACGACGCCAGCCACGACCCCATGATTGGGTTGGTGGTGCTGAGCGGGGTGGGCGACCACTTCGGCACCGGCGGGGATGTGGAGTGGGAGCAGTGGGGCCTCCGGGAGCAGTTCTACTGGCGCTCCGCCCCCAACAGGGTTGTCCGCACCTGCCGCAAGCCCGTTGTCGCCGCCGTTAAAGGTTTCTGCATAGGCGGCAGCCACCATCTGGCCTACTGCTGTGATTTCACCATCGCCGCCGATACGGCCATCTTCGGCCAGAACGGGCCCCGCATCTCCAGCCCCGCCGACGGCTTCATCATGCCCTACCTTGTCCGCGTGGTGGGCGCTAAGAAGGCCCGGGAGATATGGATGCTGTGCCGCCGCTACACGGCCTCTGAGGCCCTCGCCATGGGGCTGTGCAACACCGTGGTGCCCCTGGACCGGCTGGAGGACGAGGTGGACCAGTGGGCGTCGGAGATGCTCACTCTTTCACCAGGCTGCTTGGAAGTGCTGAAGGCATCCTATGACTGGGAGCTGGATACCATGCCTCAGTTGGGGAACATCGCCAACTGGCTCCATCCCGACTACTTCGATACGCCCGAGGGTAAGGAGGGCGCTACCGCTTTTATGGAGAAACGCGAGCCCCAATTCTGGAAGATACGAAAGGCCGAGGCCGACGTCCGCAAGAAGGCTATGGAGATGATGGAGAAAGGGGAGGGGTGACCGCCGGCACCTGAGACTATTTTAACTATGGCAACGATGTAAGAAGTGGTACAACTACTGGGGGTAGGTCACCCCTCTCCCTGGTGGGAGTGGGGTGACCAAGGGGGTGAGGGTGATACACCCCCCAAAGGAGGCGTTATGCGGGAAGTAGTGGTCATCGGTGTGGGCATGCACCCCTTCGGCAAGTATCTGGAAAAGGGCCTCAAGGAGCTGGGCCGGGAGGCGGCGTGGAAGGCCATTGAGGACGCCGGGGTCTCCCTGCCGGACATCCAGGTGGCCTATGTCAGCAACGCCCTAGCCGGGCTTATCACCGGCCAGGAGGGGGTGCGGGGCGAGGTGGTGCTGAGGGACGCCGGTTTCTCGGGAATCCCCATCATCAATGTGGAGAACGCCTGCGCCTCCGCCTCCACCGCCTTCCGGGGGGCCTGGATGGAGGTGGCCTGCGGCATGGCCGATGTGGCCCTGGCCCTGGGGGTGGAAAAGCTCTATAGCCTGGACACCCGCCAGTCAATCAAGGCCCTCGCCGCCGATAGCGACCTGGAGCTGGGGCGGCTGGGCTTCCAGTTCACCTCCTACTACGCCATGGAGCTGAAGAAGTATATGCAGCGCAGCGGGGCCACCAGGGAGCACTTCGCCCAAGTGGTGGTCAAGAACAGCCACAACGGCTCCCTGAACCCTCACGCCCAGCACCGCCGCCCGCTGAGCCTGGAGGAGGTACTGGGCTCCCGTGTCATCGCGGATCCCCTCACCCTCTACATGTGCTCCTCCATGGCGGACGGGGCGGCGGCCGCCATCCTGTGCGCCAGAGAGGTGGCCCACAAGTTTACCTCAGGCCCGTTGGTGGAAGTTGCCACCTGCTGCTTGCGCTCCAGCATGTTCCGCAGACCCGGGGAGGAGACCGAGTCCAGCACCACCATCACCGTCAAGCAGGCCTATGAACTGGCCGGTGTGGGCCCCGAAAACATAGATGTGATTGAGGTCCACGACGCCATGGCCCCGGCGGAGCTGATGATTTACGAAGAGCTGGGCCTGTGCGGCCCCAACGAAGGCCCCATGCTCATAGAGGAAGGCGCTACCACCTTGAAGGGACGCATCCCGGTGAACCCCTCCGGCGGCCTGGCCGCTAAAGGGCACCCGGTGGGGGCCACAGGTCTGGCACAGATATCGGAAATAGTGTGGCACCTCCGGGGGCAGGCCGGTGCCCGTCAGGTGGAGGGGGCCAAGGTGGGCATGGTACACAATGTGGGCGGCTTCGTGGAGTGGGACAACGCCGCCAACACCATCACCATCCTCAAGCGGTAGATTAGAGCCATCCAGCGGCGAGGTGGTTGAGACTTTGTATGTGAACTCAAAGAAGGCAAAACGCGCCGGAAAAGGCGGGCGACCCCCCGAATAATCGGGGGGCCGCACTGCTCATCGGGAAGGGGTTACTACTTCTTCTTGCCTTCTACCAGGCCCTTGGCCTTCACCTTGATAATCTTGGGCTTAATCTCCTCCGCCTTGGGAATAGTCAGGGTCAGGACACCGTCCTCAAAGACGGCCTCGGCCTGGTCGCCCCGCAGGCCCTCAGGAAGGGACACAATGCGGGCATAGGTCCCGCGGTGCCACTCCCGGCGCAGGTAGCTCTCGTCCTTAACTTCACCCTCCTCCTTGGAGCTGGCACTGATCCTGAGGGAGTTGCCGTCAATGCTGATTTCTACATCCTCGGGCCTGACACCAGGCAGCACAGCCCTTGCCACCACAGCCTCCGGCGTATGGTAGACATCCAGGGGGAAATAGCGACCATCGGCCTCCGCCTCCCGCAGGCGCAGGGGCCGGAAAAAGCCGTCATCAAACAGCCTCTCCATGGCGTGCCTCAGGCCTACCATCTCCCTGACGGGCTCCCATCTTACGATATTCATCCAACACCTCCTAAAAATATTGTCGTTTTGAGGGGCCTTACCCCTTCAGCCCCTATTATAAATCTCCTAACACCATCATGTCAAGTTACTTGTGCCAGCCTTATCACTTTACCGGCATATCACCCGGGTTACCTGCTACGGATTCCCCCTCTACAACATTGACAACTCCATGTTAATTATCTTATAATCTGCATAGGTGAAATGCTGTGAACAGTCCCAAGGACTACTACGTCATTCTGGGCGTGGACAAGAGCGCCTCCGAGAAAGAGATAAAGCAGGCCTACCGCAAGCTGGCCCGCCGCTACCACCCTGATGTGAACCCCGGGGACCAGGATGCCGAGACCCGCTTCAAAGAGATTAACGAGGCCAACGAGACCCTGTCCGACCCCGAGAAGCGGCGTCGCTACGACCAGATGCGGCAGGGCGGCCCCTTCGCCTACGATTCTTACCCCAGAGGTGGGCCTCACGGTCCCGAGTTTTCAGGGGCCGGTGCACACCGCCGTTCTCCCTTCGGCGGCGCCGGCACTTTCTATTTTGACCCCGCCGAGCCGGGCAGCGGTATGGGCACCGACCTCTTTGAAAGGCTGTTTGGGGAAATGGGTGCCGGCCGCCACCAAGCGGACTGGGAGCAGGTGGTGGAGGTCTCACTGGAAGAGGCCTTCTCCGGCGCTACCCGACTGGTGCACACCTCCAACGGCCGTCGCCTGGAGGTGAAGATACCGCCCGGCGTAGACACGGGTTCACGGGTGCGCATAGGCGGCGCCGGCGATGGCCGGGGGGCACGGGCGGCCGGGGACCTGTACCTGAACATCTCTGTAAGGCCCCACCTCGGCTTCGAGCGCCGAGGTGACGACCTGTTCGCCGATGTGCCCATACCACTTACCACGGCTGTGCTTGGCGGAGAGATTGAGGTAAAAACCCTCAAGAGCAAGGCCATGCTGAAGGTGCCGCCGGAGACCCAGAGCGACAAGAGGTTCCGCATGGGTGGCATGGGCATGCCCCGGCTGGGAGGCCGCGGGCGGGGTGACCTGTATGTCAGGGCACGGGTGCTCCTCCCCACCCACCTTGACGACAAAGAGAGAGAGCTCTTTGAGGAGCTACGAAAGCTCCGAGGAGGCTGACCTTGGAAGACGAAAAAGGCTATATCGTAGATGCGGTATTTACCATCAGCGTGGCCGCCCGCATGGTGGGGGTCCACGCCCAGACCCTCCGCTACTATGAACGGGTGGGGTTGGTGAAACCGGCCCGCTCCCAGGGCCAGATTCGGTTCTACTCACCCGGCGATATTGAACGGCTGCGCCAGATAAAGACCCTCATAGATGAGCTCGGTGTGAATCTAGCAGGGGTGGATGTCATCCTGCGCCTTACCGAGCGCATGCTGCGCATGGATGAGCAGATGAAAGCATTGCAGCACATGGTTAAAGAAATATACGCCGAAGGGTCCACGGGGAAAGAAGGTCTAAATCATGAGACAGGATAAGTTCACCGAGCAAGCCCAGGATGTCCTTCTCCGCTCCCAGGAACTGGTGCAGCGCTACCACCATAGCCAGTGGGATGTGGAGCATATCCTGCTGGCCATGCTGGAGTACGAAGGCGGCCTGGCCGGAGAAGTCCTCAGCGAGATGGGGATAGACCGGAGCCGGCTCGCCCAGCAGGTGGCAGCCACTCTGAGCGCCTCGCCCAAGATGACCTACGAGAGCCCCCAGATATACGGCACCCCCCGCGTGGCCAAGCTGATGGAAGTCGCCCGAGATGAGGCCAACCGCCTGCAGGACGAATACATCGGTGTAGAGCATATCCTGCTGGCCATGACGACCGAGCAGGACGGACAAGCCACTCTACTCCTGAAGCAGGCGGGAGTGGACCAGGAGAAGGTCTATGCCGCCCTGGCCAGCATCCGGGGCAACCAGCGTATAACCGACCCCCGTCCCGAGAGCAAACACCGTGTCTTGGAAAAGTACGGGCGGGATCTCACGGAGCTGGTCCGCCAGGGCCGGCTGGACCCTGTGGTAGGGAGGGAGGACGAAATCCTCAGGGTGATGCAGGTGCTCACCCGGCGTACCAAAAACAACCCGGTTATCATCGGCGAGGCTGGTGTCGGCAAGACGGCGGTGGCAGAAGGACTGGCCCACAAGATTGTGGCCGGGGATGTGCCGGACTCCCTGCAGGGCCACAAGGTGGTGGCCCTGGACATGGGGTCCCTGGTGGCCGGCTCCAAGTTCCGTGGCGAGTTCGAGGAGCGGCTGAAAGCCGTCATAGACGAGGTGCGCAACTCCCAGGGGGAGGTCATCCTGTTCATAGACGAAATCCACACCGTGGTGGGCGCCGGTGCTGCCGAGGGGTCCATTGATGCCTCCAACATGCTCAAACCCGCCCTGGCCCGGGGCGAGCTCCAGACCGTGGGGGCCACCACACTGGACGAATACCGGGAGCATATAGAGAAGGACGCCGCCCTGGAGCGCCGCCTGCAGCCGGTGTACCTGGAGGAGCCCAGCCCCGAGGTTGCGGTGGAGATGCTGAAGGCGCTGCGCCCCAAGTATGAGGCCCACCACAAGGTACAGATAACGGACGCCGCCCTGGAGGCGGCAGCCAAGCTGAGCCACCGCTACCTGACGGAGCGGCACCTGCCGGACAAGGCGGTGGACCTCATAGATGAGGCCGCCTCCGCGCTACGCATAAAGGTGCAGAGCGCAC
>JASLQE010000327.1 GCA_030744635.1 Dehalococcoidia bacterium
CTTTCAACCTTGGTTAGCATGCAAAACCAGCATTTCCCCAGGTTTTAGGGCATGGTTATCCTCCTTAAGTCAATGCGGGCTATATTCCGTTTCTCTGACCTCGGCAGGCCCAGGTTAACCCGGGCTGAAGCTCAGCGCTGCTATCCTCCTGCTGCCCGGGGCCAGTATGGCCACCAGCATATCAGTAGCTACCCGCAACAGTGCCTGACCGGCGTGACTCGCCACTCGCCCCATCGCGGTAAAGACCGCAAACCTGAGCCGTTTGGGATGTGCCTGTGAGTATTCCTCGGGCAAGGCCACTTTCTTCAGCATCTGGAGCAGGTTATGCGTGAGAACCTGCAGCCTCAGCCAGGCGGCGTTGGCTCCGTGCTTGGCACTGGGGAATACGCCCGCCGCCAGCTCGCTGACCAGGATATGGTGTACCTGCTCTATGGTTCCCGCCTTGCCCCGCTGCCACTCCAGCCGGGCTTGTCCCTCCATGTCCCACAGATTGGTGACCACCGCGAAGTGGCGTACCTGGGCTCCGTCCTCAAAGAACTCCCACTGCTGCCGGCGCAGCCTTATCGCCAGGTAGCGGTAGGGGCGGCTCTCCTTGCCCTCGTATTTGCGCGCAGGCACATAGGGCACCTCGGCCCACTCACGCACTACGCCTCTTTTTTCAGTCTTCCATATCTGCCAGGCATCGGCGGGCAGCATCTCAATCTCCCGCCTCAACTGCGGGCTCATATCAGCGCTGACGGCAAACCCCCAGTGGCATCCATCCCAGTGGTTCAGTACATCCTGATCGTAGGCGGCCGAGTCGGAGCGCACCTTCACCCGCCACTGCCCCGGAGGCAGCATGGCGAAGGCCTCGCCTACTACCCTCTTTATGTCCTTACCCGCGGGCACGTTCCCCTGCCGAAACTCGTCGACCAGCACTAACATGGTCTCCGCCCAGGATACCTGTATCGGCTGATAGGCCTTGCTCGTCTCTATAAGCTGCGCGTCCACGTCTAAGGTCACCTCCCATTCCGGCTGAACCGCCTCTACATACGCCCATATCGTGCGCCGATTCACCTCGTTCAACCCAGCCAGCGGCTTGGATTCTGGCGGTATGAAACTGCCCTGTAGCGGCTGTCACACCATCAAAGCTTCATCGTGGAACCTGTCCAGCCACTGCCGACCTGTCTCGGGCGCCGGCGGTCGGTAACCCAACATCGCCGCCAGTCCATCATCGTCTCTCAGACGCTGCATGTCCTCAACACAATCCCCACCCAGGGCGCTGAGTAGCACGAAGCTTTCTACCATCTGTCCCTGCTTTAGCCCCTTGGCCGACCCCTTCACCGGCAACACCTTGTTGGCTGCTCCATCCAACCCTGAGCATCTAAACAGCTCTACCAGC
>JASLQE010000328.1 GCA_030744635.1 Dehalococcoidia bacterium
AATTATTACTCGCATCGCTTTGGCCTCCGGTGGGACCGCTTTTTAGGCATAATACTCCGTGTGAGCTGTTTGGGCTATCTTAGAGCCACTGCATGAGGGTTGTCAAAAAAAGAATGGCTCAGGTTTGTTTGACACCTGTGTTTTCACTCTGTAAAATGGCCGTATTCTATGACAGGGTTAGCGGACAAGTTCCAGCAGACGGTAGAGCAGCGCCATTCATATGCTCGCAAGTGGAAGCAGAGGACGGGTGGACGGGTGGTGGGCTACCTCTGCACCTACCTGCCCGAGGAGGTGCTCTACTCTGCCGGTGTCCTGCCGGTGAGGGTTATGGGGGGGCATGAGCCCCAGGATGTTACCGAGCCTCATATAGCCGGTTACTACTGCGCCTGGTGTCGTGATACCCTGGCACAGGGGGTTCTGGGCCGGTACGACTACCTGGATGGGCTGGTTACGGCCCATAGCTGTATGCACATACGGCAGACCTTCCATAGCTGGGTTAAACACCACCCCATACCTTATAGCTACTATATGTACATGCCGGGACAGGTGCACACCCCTCAGGCAGAGGAGTGCCTGTGCCGAGAGATAGAGGCTTTCAAGTGCTCCATGGAGGAGTGGGTGGGCAAGGATATCTCCGAGGACGCCATAAGGGATGCCATCCAGGTGTACGGCAAGCACCGGCGGCTAATGGGAGAGCTATATCAGGGGCGTAAGGGCGCTAAGGTCTCCTTTTCAGGCGCGGAGGCGCTTAGCGTGGTGTTGTCCTCCCAGGTGATGGATAAGGGGGAGCACAACCAGTGGCTGGAGGAGGCGTTGTCTGCCCCATCATCAGGGGTTGACGCCCCCCTGAGGCTGATGATGCTGGGTAGTGTCATTGATGATGTGGCCCTGGTGGAGCTTATAGAATCCTTGGGGGCTATGGTGGTTACCGATGATAGCTGCACCGGCACCCGCTATTTCGGGGACAATACTCCCCTGCATACAGACCCCTATACACACATGGCCCGGTTCCAGCTTCGCAAGCCGCCCTGTCCGATAAAGGACATGGAGGAGCGGCGGCGGCCGGCCCATGTGCTGTCCCTGGCCCGGGACTATGGGGTTCAGGGGGCTATCTTCGTCCAGGAGAAATTCTGCGACCCCCACGCCTCCGATTTCCCCACCCTGCGGGTAGCACTGGAGCAGGTGGACATTCCCTCCCTGAAGCTGGAGGTGGATGTGACCACCCCGTTGGGGCAGCTACGCACCCGGATAGAGGCGTTCATGGAGATGCTTCAGGTAGAAGTGTAGGGAGGAAACATGCTCAGGACAGAGTATCCCACCCGGCCACTGGAATGCTGGCCCAAGATGAAAGAACTGCGGCGCACCCTGTTCCGGGAGTACTGGGAGAACCAGGACAAGGGAAACCCTCTTATGCTGGGGGGGTACGGCAACCTCTCTTCGCTGCCGTCTGGTGTGGACGGCCGTGGGGCCGGTCTGGGCATCTACTATGCCCGGGTGATGCGGGACAGAGACCTCCTCTTAAAGTGCCACCAGACCATGGATGAAATGGGCTACGGGCCCGAAATATGCGCCACCCTCAGGGTCAACTTGGCGTCCATGTTCATGGGGTTCCAGATGCGCAGCCCCAAAGGGAAGCTGTACAAGCCCGATTTTATCATAGAGTTCCATATATGTGACTCCCAGAGCAAGTCCACGCAGATAGCCTGGGAGCACTACCAGATACCGTACTTCGTGCTGGAGATACCCCTGTTTCCACCGGAGCGTGTTGAGACCGGTAAGGACTATATGGTTGCCCAGATGGATGCCTGCATCCGCTGGATGGAGAAGGTGACGGGGAAGGAGTACGACGACGAGAAGCTCATAAAGGCGGTCTACAACGAGTGGGACGGACGGGTGCTGTGGTCGCGCGTGGCGGAGTTCCAGAAGGCTACTCCGGCCCCGTTGGACCAGAAGATGTTCAACTCCTTCGCTACTCTGATGATGTGGGGGCCGCACCAGCAGCCAGTGACGGAGGTGCTATGGGAGCTATACGATGAGACCAGGCAGCGGGTGGATGAGGGGATAGCCGCTGTCAGCACCGAACGCTGCCGCCTGCTCCACGAAGGGCAGCCACCCTGGTTTCACCGCGCGTTCCTCCGTTACCCCAACCTCTATGGTGCTTCCTATTTGGGCTCGGCCTACCTCTGGGGCCTGTGGGGGGCTTTCGGCGCCGATGAGGACGGCACCTGGACGGTGCCCCTCACCCCACGGGAGCGGGGCACAGTACTCCGCAACCGGGAGGACGCCCTGCGCTCCCTGGCAGATTTGGCCCTGGACCACAGCCCCATTGTTACCTCCCACATGGTCGCTCCCCAGGTGGCGGCCACCGTCAAGATGGTGAAAGACTGGCATGTTGATGGGGTGGTGCTTCACATAGACCGGGGCTGCAAGGGCCAGAGTGCCGCCAATGCGGAGACCAGGCTGGCACTCCGGGAGGAGAACATCCCCTGCATGGTCTACGAGTCCAACAACGCCGACCCACGGGAGTTCTCCGAGGCCCAGGTAATGGACCGGATGGACTCTTTCCTGGAGAGCCTGGGCGTAAGCCGGCTGGAGGCCTTCTCATCCGGAAAGGATGAAGAGGACTGACCTCCGTGCGGCCGGCCCTGGAGGGAATCAGGGTCATAGACTTCACACGCTGGGGGGCCGCCCAGTGTGCCTGCGCGGTGCTGGGTGACTGGGGGGCGGAGGTTATAAAGATTGAGGAGCCGGTAAAGGGCGACCCAATGCGGGGAATCATCTCCAGTGGAGTCGTATCCGTGACCGGTGGCAGGAACTACTACTGGGAGATGGATGGCCGCAGCAAGAAAAGCATCACCCTGGACTTGCGTCAAGAGAGCGCCCGAAAGGTGCTCTGTAAGCTGGTGGAGAAGGCGGATGTTTTTATCACCAGCCTGCTGGCGGGAAACCTGAGGAAGCTGAAGATAGACGAACCTTCCCTCTCCCCCCTGAACCCCAGGCTGATATATGTGCAGTTCAGCGCCTTCGGCGAGGAGGGCGAGGACGGGGGGAGGGGTGCCCACGGCGGGGCCGCTTTCTGGGCAAGGCCCGGCCTCATGGCGGTGATGGGGGAGCCGGGAGAGACCCCCTCCCGCGGCCGCCCCGGCCTGGGAGACAGGATAGCCGGACTCTACCTGGCCGGTGGGGTCGCCCTGGCCCTGCTGACACGGGAGAGGGACGGTGTGGGGCAGAAGGTAAGCCTTTCACTGCTGGGCACCGGAGTGTGGACCAACGGCTACGATATCCAGGCCTCTCTGGGCAGTGGCCAGGATGTGAACCCGGTATCCCGCCGCGCCCCGGGCAACCCTCTGTGGAACTGCTACCAGACCCTGGATGGCCGCTGGCTGGTGCTCACCATGCTGCAGACCGACCCCTTCTGGGAGCGTTTCTGCCGGGCACTGGAAAGGGCGGAGCTGCGGGAAGACCCCCGTTACGCTTCACACGAGGGACGCGTGACCCATAACCAGGCCCTGGTGGCCCTGCTGGACGAGACATTCGCCGCCAGGCCGTTGGAGGATTGGGCGAAACGCCTTAACGACAACACTGTCCCCTGGGCGGCGGCACAGACCACCCTGGAGGTGACCCGGGACCCGCAGGTGCTGGCCAACGATTACATCATACCTGCCGATGCATACAACGGGGAGGTGCCCCTGGTGGCCTGCCCCATCCGCTTCAGCCGCACCCCGGCCCGCATACAGTCCCCCGCCCCCGAGCTGGGCCAGCACACCGAAGAGGTGCTGCTGGATGTGGCCGGCCTCAACTGGGACGACATAATCCAACTTAGGGACGAAGGCGCTATTTAGGGACGCCCTCAATATGCCCTATCCCGTCACAGCAGCCGGTGGATAGCGTTGTCTCTAAGGCATAGTATCGTCGGCATGTGCCACACAGGGGGGCCTGTCCGTTGATGCTTTGCTCAGCGGACTCCCTCGGGGAGTCCGGAGTCCTTCGGACCGCAAAGCGGAGAGTCCTTCTGACCGACAGGTGCAGCACTAACGGAGGGGGCACAGCCCCCCGTGGGTGGACACAAAAGGGTTGCCAATATCCCCCGTTCCTGCTATCGGCGCCCCGCCTTTGAAAATACTACGGCAGCAGCCTACAATGGAGGGCAAGAACGCCCGGCTGGGCCGGTCATCGCAAAAGAGGCACCGAGCTTGAACCGAAGGAGGTTGTGGTATGGAGCGCTCTCGTAAGGAAGGACCGCTGGCAGGAGTGCGAGGGCTGGATTTCAGCCGCACCCTGGCTGGGGCCAACTGCGCCACCATCCTTTCCGACCTGGGGGCGGAGATGATTATGATAGACTCACCCACACGGTCTCCCGGTGGGATTGCCAAGGGAGGGCTGCCGGGGACTGTATTCGGCGGCATCGATGCCCGCTATAACTACCATTCTCGAGGTAAGAAGAGCCTGTCGCTGGATATCGATTCCTCAAAGGGGAGGGAGATTTTCCTGGACCTGGTTAAAAAGCTGGATGTGGTGACCAACAACTGGAGGCCGGGCACCGCTGAGAAAAGGGGAGTGGACTTCAAGAGTTTGAGCAAGGTAAACCCGGGTATCATCTGCTGCGGCATCACCGGCTACGGGACCAAGGGGCCCTACCGGGACAGGGCTTCATGGGACACTATCGCCGCTGCCCACTCCGGCATTCTCAGCATCTCAGGGGAACCGGACGCACCGCCCACCCTTGTTGGCGGTGCCATTATGGATGTCTCCACCTCCACCTGGGCTGCCCTGGGTATCGTCGCCGCCTTGCATGAGCGCCAGCGCACCGGCAAGGGCCAGCAGGTGGATACCTCCCTCTTTGAGGTGGGCCTATCGCTTCTTATCTACTTCCCCACCATATATGGTGTCAACGGCATAGTACCCAGGCCGCCCGGGCAGGTGTTGCCACAGACACCGCTGGGGGGGCTGTTTCCCACTCAGGATGGCTACATCGCATCAGGCCCCCTCGGCAACCGCCAGTGGCCGCCTTTCTGTCGGGCACTGGGACTGGAGGAGTGGGCGGATGACCCGCGCTTCGTTAGCGAAGAGCTACGGAATGAGAACAAGGAGATGCTGTGGTCAGTGGTTCGGGAAGCCACCAAGACGACGACA
>JASLQE010000329.1 GCA_030744635.1 Dehalococcoidia bacterium
CTGAGACGGGCTGCCCGAAGCTGAATGGGGGGTTAACTACGCTTTGTTTGCCCACCCGCCGCTGGATGAATTCGGGAACGCAGCCCCTCAATATGATTCCCAGGAGGAAAGGATAATCGTTGCCTCCACCATAGACAGGACGTTGTGGGTGGCCAGTGGGGCTCTGAACGGGATTGACAGCAACATGGCACGGTCATATCATTAGCCCCAAAGGGGTCGGGCGTGTGAATTGCCTTACTGTGAGTTGATATAGGAAATCTCGGCTTGCAGTTAGTTGATACGGGCAATCCCGGTAGCAATGAAAACTGAGCGCTGGCAAGAACTTTTCGAGCAGGCCTTGAAATTTCCCCGGCGATGTGGGCAGCCCGGTGCGCACCTTCGGGGCAGTCTGGAAACCATGCTGGCCAGACTCATCACCTCGGCCCTACCCTCGATAGAGCTTATCGGTTATAAGGAGGAAAAGATTGTGTGGGAAGGAAACAGACATGTAGGGATGCGAAGCGGTACCCCTGCGGAGTTAAATGTAACACCGGAGATTATCTTAAAAGAATACATTACCGATATTCATGATTATCCGAAAAATGGAGTTATCTTCCGCGATATAACCCCACTACTTCTGCGTCCTGAAATGCTTAGACATGCTATTGATTTGATGACAACGGTAGACCGACATCAGGATATTGAGCTCGTTGTAGCTCTTGAAGCACGTGGGTTTCTGTTCGGCCCTGCTATCGCCATAAAACTAGGTGCGGGCTTTGTGCCTATCAGGAAAGCAGGTAAGCTACCACGAGAGACGTTACGAGCACATGCCGAATTAGAGTATGGATTGGTAGAAATCGAGCTGCATCAGGACGCCATTCTTAAAGGACAAAAAACCCTCCTCGTCGATGATGTTCTTGCAACAGGTGGCACAGCTAAGGCAGCTATAGAGCTTATCAGGAGTCTAGGAGGAGAGGTTACCGGAGCTCAGTTTCTTATCGAGCTTGACTCCTTGAATGGACGGAACAAGCTCGATATTCCTGTGCATTCGGTTATTCATTATTGACAAAGGACATTAGACACAGACGGTGGTAAAAGGTGTATAACAAACATAACATAGCGAATCCCAACACTCATAACCGATTGGTCGTAGGTTCGAATCCTACAGAGCCCACTGACCTGCCCCCAAAGAGCGTGCCACTCAAAATGTTAGAGTTGCTGCCATTGGAGCTGGGGGGATAGCCACAGGATCTGTTGGCTGGTACCCCTTGGCTGAATGGGGCCGGAACTCATTATACTCCCGTGCCATCGCTCAATCAGCACCTTTGCCTATTCAAGTGTCGTGAAGATCTCCCGGCCAAGCAGCTCATCTCTGAGCTTGCCATTTAAGGATTAAATATAATCGTTCTTCCAAGGGCTGTCTGGTCCAATATACAGAGTCATGAATTCTATTCGGTATAATCGGACTCTTATGGCTTTTGTAATAAACTCCGGGATAAGTGGTTGGTAGATTATGTTGCCTTAATATGGCATACTATTGGCGCACCAGTCCCGGAAGAAAGGCGTAATGTGCCAGCGATAGCCGTTATTGGCGCCCAGTGGGGAGACGAAGGGAAAGGGAAGGTAGTGGACTACCTGGCCGGCAGGGCCAGGATGGTGGTCCGCTATTCCGGTGGTAACAATGCCGGTCACACCGTTATAAACCAGTATGGCGAGTTCCGGCTACATCTGGTGCCATCGGGTGTTTTCTATCCCAACCTTACCTCCATAATCGGCAACGGCGTGGTTGTAGACCCCGGGGTGCTGCTGGAGGAGATGGACGGGGTGCGCCAGAGCGGTGTGGACATCGGCAACCTCTACATCAGCGACCGGGCCAACCTTGTCATGCCCTACCACCGGCTGCTGGACGGCCTGGAGGAGAAGTCCCGAGGCAAGGGCTCCCTGGGCACTACCGGTAAGGGCGTCGGCCCGGCCTATGTGGATAAGGCGGCCCGCTTGGGCATACGAGCGAGTGAGTTATTAGACCCAGCCACCTTCCGTCAACGGCTGAGCTTCATCCTGGAGCATAAGAACGCTGTCATCAGCGCCGTGTACCATGCCCCTCCCCTGTCCATAGACGAGATATACGGCGAGTACTGTGCCTACGGTGAAAAGCTGGCTCCACACATACGCCACACCGAGCCCCTGGTGGCCGAGACCCTCAGCAAGGGGGAAATGGTGCTGCTGGAAGGGGCACAGGGCACTTTGTTGGATGTGGACTTCGGTACCTATCCCTATGTCACCTCCTCGTCGCCGATGATAGGAGGCGCTTGCACCGGGGCCGGCATTAGCCCCAGGCACATATCGGGGATAATCGGCGTGTTCAAAGCCTATCCGACCCGTGTGGGTGTAGGCCCCATGCCCACACTTATAGAGGGGGAAATCCAGGACATGGTGCGGGAGCGCGCCCACGAGTACGGGGCCACCACCGGCCGTCCCCGTCGCTGCGGCTGGTTTGACGGCGTGGCCGCCGCCTATGTCTCCCAGCTCAATGGTTTCACCGCTATCGCTGTCACCCGCCTAGATGTACTGGATGTTCTGCCCAGCCTCAAGATTTGCCGGGCTTACCGCTGCAACAGGGAGAGGCTGGAACACTTCCCCGCTAGTATATCCGTCCTGGAGCAGTGCCAGCCGGAGTATGAGGAGGTGTCCGGGTGGCTTACCTCCACCTCTGAGGCCCGCCACTGGGAAGACCTCCCGCCCCAAGCCCAGGCCTATGTGCAATATGTTGAAGAGGTCACCGGTTGTCCCGTGGCCGTCGTCTCCGTAGGCCCACGCCGGGAGCAGACCATCCTCCGCAGCCCGCTGCTGTAGCCCCCTTTACGCCGACTTTTCCTCCGGCGATGCATCCGTCGGTGGCTCCTCCACCTTCTCTATCTCAATGGTGCATTGGGTCACCAGTGCGGCAACAGCGCCCAGAGCGGCCAGGACAGGCACAGCCAGAATCCCTACTGCCGCCGCCGATGCGCCTATTGATAGGGGGATCTCTATCAGGGTCTTGTCTTCGTGTATCAGGCGCACCCTCCTTACCCTGCCCTCGTGGATGAGCTGCTTTACCTTCTCAACCAACTGGCTCCCTGATACGGTGAACTTCTCAGACTCAGCCATATGGGACCTCCTCACCCGGTATTCCTTTTGGGGGGTATATCACTCCCCCCGGCTCCTATTATCCTCGTGACCTGGCGATATGTCATCAGCCAGGCTTGTTATAGGAGGTGGTCTATACGGCATCATCTTCCCCGCCCCCGAAGCTATCTACCGGGTTGGCAAAAGGGACAAGCAATGCCTGGCAAAAAACCCTTGGTAGGGCAGTTTTATTTCGGTGGCAGCCCTGATACAATGGATTGGACATGAGAGTTGGTGCCTTTGAACTCAATGAGCCCCTGCCGGAGCTGAGAGAGCCCTACGCCTTCGCCATGCTCCGGCCCTGGATTGATGTAGGTGGGGTGGGCAGCAACTCGCTCTCGGTCCTGGAAAGCCACTATGACGCCCAGCGCCTGGGGGGTCTGCGTCGTCCCGGCATTTTCTACGACTTCACCCGATACCGGCCCACCGTGTTCAGGGTGGGCGGGCAGCGCCAGATACGCATACCCAACACCTTCGTCAGCTATGCGCGTGGCCAGGGGGAACACGACTACCTGTTTTTCCACTGCCTGGAGCCCCATATGCTTGGCGAGACCTACGCCCAGTCCATCCTCAATGTTCTGGAGAAGTTGGGGGCACGCAAGTATATTACCATCGGCTCTATGTATGATTCAGTACCCCACACCCGCCCACTGCGGGTGAGCGGCTCCACCAGCGACCCCGCCCTGGAAGCCGCCATGGACGAGATAAACGTCGGCCGCAGCACTTACCAGGGCCCTACCACCATCAACATACTGGTAGCGGACCGCGCCCCCAGCCTCAGCATTCAGACCATGACCCTGGTGGTACACCTGCCCAGCTATGCTCAGTTGGAGGAGGACCATACCGGCCAGCACGCCCTGCTCAGCCTGCTATCTCGCCTGTACGGCTTCTCCCTGGACATGGACCGGGTCCTGCAGAAGGGGCGGGAGCAGTACCGGGAGTTGGACATAGCGGTCAAAGGCAACGCCCAGATGGAAGAGCTGGTCAAGCTGATGGAGATGAACTACGACGCCAAGGCATCCCAAAAAGGGGGGGAACAGCATGAGCAACCACCTCAGCTATCGCCGGAGATAGAGCGGTTCCTGCGGGAGGTTGATTCAGAGCCGGACAGCCAGTAGCCCCGCTACCCCTCAACCCTTCGGATACCCCAGGCCATACCCTACTCCGCTTCTTCCAGCCCGTAGCCGGGTGCTCTCCACCCTTCACCCCGTGCCCAGCCCACCAGCAGGTAGCATAGCGGCGTATCAGCAGCGGCGATAATCACCTTGGCCAGGTACTGCCACACCACAAGCGAGACCACCACCCCCAAAGGCATGGTGCCGACAAAAGCGATGGTGATAAACAGCACAGTGTCCAGTGCCTGGGACACTACGGTGGACGCATTGTTCCGGAGCCAGAGGTGACGGCCCCCGGTGAGCCGGCGCCAGAAGTGGAATGCCAGCACATCGTGGTGCTGGGACACCAGGTAGGCCGTAAGTGAGGCCAATACGATACGGGGCACCAGCCCCAGGGTGGCCCCAAAGGCGGCCTCCCCCGCAAAAAATGGGGCGGGCGGCAGCCGGAGGGCCAGCATAACCAACACCACCGCCAGCAGGTTCACCCCGAAACCCGTCCACACCACCCGGCGGGCGGTATCCCGGCCGTAGACCTCGGCAATGGTATCGGTTAGGAGAAAGGTCAGGGGATAGGCGATGATGCCCGCCGGCACTATCAAAGGCCCTGCCGCCACAATCTTCACGGCGATGAAGTTGGCCACCAGCAGCGCCCCCGCAAACAGGGACGATAGCAGAATAAGCTTACCTTCCTGGTTCATGGGCAGGCCCAAGGTGTCAGGTGGCCCCGTCCCGGGTAGGCAATAGGCTGAAGTGTCACCTGGATGAATGAGTCCCCAATGTCGCTACTACTCTTTTGCGGCGCGGGGGCGGTGGCCACGGCGGCGGCGCACGGTGCCCAGGTCCTTCATCAGGTTGGCCATCTCTAGGGCGGACATGGCGGCCTGGAAGCCCTTGTTCCCCTCCTTGACCCCTCCCCTCTCTATGGCCTGCTCCAGGTTATCGGCGGTAACCACCCCGAATATCACCGGCACACCCGTCTCCAGTGAGGCCAGGGCGACGCCCTTGGCCACCTCGGAGGCGATGAAGTCAAAGTGAGGGGTATCGCCACGGATTACGGCCCCCAGACAGACCACGGCCTGGTAGCGGCCGGAGGCGGCCAGGTTCTTGGCCAC
>JASLQE010000330.1 GCA_030744635.1 Dehalococcoidia bacterium
GGATCCATAGCCACTAGCGCTGGCATAAATTATTTTTGGGTTGTAATTTACTAGGGTGTCATATCCCATCCCCAACCTCTCCGGCACTCCTTGGCGGAAGTTCTGCACGAAGACATCCGATTGCTCCACCAGGCGATATAATACCTCCTTTGCCTGAGGGTTCTTCATATTAATGGCCACGCTCTTCTTGTTACGGTTGTTGACCTCGAAATTATAGCTCTTGCCACCCGGAAGTGTGGCATTGATTCCTGCTATCCCGGAGATCCCCCGCACCGGATCTCCCACACCTAGCTCTTCAATCTTTATTACCTCTGCCCCCATATCGCCCAGCATAGCAGATGCTACCGGCCCCTGCTGAAAGATGGTCCAGTCCACCACCCTGATCCCGTCCAGGGGCATTGCCATAGGTAACCTCCATCGTCGTATTTTTAGCCGTTTAGCCCCCAAGGTAAAACAAAACGGGGTTTTTAGCAACCTTGCGGTCCCCTGTCGCTGAACGGGTATCATCAGTCCCTCCCACCCACCCAGGAAATAGTCTCTTGGGGGCTTCGCCCCCAGGCCTCCCCTCTGAGGGCAGAGCAAGCCCTGTCCGACAAGTCAGACTCCGTGTCGGAGCCCCTACATTACCGAACACGGGGGCACAGCAAACGGCGTCCCCAAGTTTACGGGCAAATAATAGCTGGTAAACGCCCCTGCCCGCTACCTTGCCTCCAAAAGGGCCTCTGTGCTATGGTTCTCTGATATGAACACCGGCGTTTTCGGCTTCACTGAGGCCCAGGAGATGTACCGGCGGGAGATACGCAGCTTCCTGGTCCGCGAGATTGCCCCCGCCGCCAATGCACGGGCCAAGCTCCTCTCGGTCCGGACAGCGGTTGATGCCATTCACAATTGCCTTCTTATCCACGGCCAGGTAGGCTATAGCACGGAGCTTCCGATAGAGCAACGGCTGCGCAATGTCATCGGGCTGGGTATCGGCAATGGGACCACCGACATTATGAAGCTCATAATCAGCCGGGAAATCCTGGGCCGAGAGTCCCTGCCTTACTAAAAGGAGTCCATGACTTACGAGTTGCCACCCATGCGTCCCCCCAGCGAGGCCTACTCGCTGCTCCTGAGGGTGCACCGGGGCTGCCCCTGGAACCGGTGCGCCTTCTGCGATGCCTACAAGAGCCTGAAGTTCGATAAGTCATCCATCAGGCCGGTGGAGGATATCAAGCGGGATATCCTGGCCGCCCGGCAGCTTATGGAGCAGGCTATGGATGCCTCCCAGGCACTGGGGGACGGCGGGGTGATTACGGACAGGGTCCGGGGCTATATGTTCCAGCGGCATTTCCTAGATATCGGCCTCTTTCCGTGGCTGCTGCGCTATGGCCAGCCCCAGACCGCTTTCTTAGGGGACTCCGATGCCATCATTCTCAAAACAGAGAACACGGTGGAGATACTGGGGTTCCTGCACCAGACCTTCCCCACCCTGGAGCGGGTGACCTCCTACGGGCGGGCACGCACTATCGCTACCAAGGCCACCGGACATATGGAGGCCCTGGCCCGGGCCGGGCTCAACCGCATTCACATAGGCCTGGAGACCGGTGACGACGAGCTACTCGCCTTCGTGGAGAAGGGGACCACCGCCGCCCAGATGGTGGAGGCCGGCCGCCGGGTGAAAAGAGCCGGAATATCCCTGTCCATGTACGTCATGCCTGGCCTGGGGGGTGTTTCCCGCTCCCGCCAGCACGCCCTCAATACGGCGGCGGTACTCAACCAGGTTGACCCGGACTTCATCCGCTTCCGCTCTTTTGTCCCCCGCCAGGGCACGCCCCTCTACCAGCAGTACGAGCACGACGAGTTGGTACTGCTGCCCCCCCATGGTTATGTAAACGAAATCAAGCTCCTCATTGATACCCTGGAGGTGACGGGGCGGGTGGCCTTTGACCATATGATTAATCCCACATTCAAGCAGAACAACCACCTGGTGCCACTCCTGCACCCCGATAACGAGGGCTATAAGTTCCCGGAGAGGAAGGGGGAGGTGCTGGCCACCCTGGAACGGGGCCTGGCCATTGACGAGTCCCGCTTCATCCGGGCCGAACAGTGGATTCTGAGGGAGCACCTGTGAACCCTAGAGTCGAGGACCTCCAGCGTATCCTGGGTCAGAAACAGGTTGCCATTGCACTACTTTTCCAGAACCGGGACTTATACTACTTCGCCGGCACCATGCAGGACGGTGTGTTGACGGTGCCCGCCACCGGCGAGCCGGTGTTGCTGGTGCGCCGTAACTATGAGAGGGCGCAGCAGGAAGCCACCGTGCCCTCCCTGCGCCGCCTGAACGGCCTGGACGACCTGAAAGATGTGGTGCCCGCTGGCATCAAAAGCGTCGGTGTTGAGGCCGATGTCCTGCCGGTGGCCGCGTTCCAGCGTTTGCAGAAGCTGTTCCCCACCACGAAGTGGGTGGACATCTCCACCGATGTTATGTCTATCCGAATGGTCAAGGAACCGGGCGAGATTGAGCTTATCACCCGTAGCGCCGCCATAAACGATGCCGCCCATCAGCGGGCGGCGCAGGTGCTGCGGGACGGCCTTACCGAGGTGGAGTTGTTCTCCGAGATGGAGTATGCGGCGCGCTGCCTGGGGGACGACCGGCTGGGGAGCGCCCGCGGTTTCAACAGCCTACCCCCCTGCCAGATAGGCTCCGGGGATGCGGCTACCGTGCCCAACCGGGCGGCCCTACCCTTCGGCGGGGTGGGCATGAGCTCCGCCGCCCCCTGCGGCAGCTCCACCCGCGTCATCCACCAAGGTGAGGCGGTGGTTGTGGACTGGGTGTCCTCCTATGAGGGCTACATCTCCGACCAGACCCGCACCTACTTCATCGGCCCCCCCGATAGCGAGCTTCTCCAGGCCTACGATACCTGCCGCCAGATTTACCAAGCGGTGGTAGGCGTTATGGCCCCGGGGGTACCCGGCAAACACCTCTATGAGCTGGCATTGAGGATGGCCGCCGAAGCGGGATACGAGCATTTCCTGGGGATGGGGGAATACCGGGTAAGGTTCTTGGGCCACGGCGTGGGACTGGAGCTTACAGAGCAGCCGGTACTCAGCTACCGGGAGGAGCGTCCCCTGCCGGAGGGCTGCGTCCTGACCGTAGAGCCCAAAATCGTCATTCCCGGTAGGGGTTCAGTGGGCATAGAGAATACCCTGTGGCTGAGCGGCGACGGTCCCCGTCCCCTGACTTCGGCCCCGGAGCTAGTCATACTATAACGGAGGTGGCGTATGGCCGCAGGTAAATTCAAGCTGGACAGGCTGTTCCAGCCCGGCACCATAGGCGGCATGACGGTGCCCAATCGCATAGTGATGCCACCCATGGTGACCGAATACGCCGCCCCCGGCGGCTACATAACACCCACCATTGCTAACTACTACGCCGAACGGGCCAAAGGCGGCACCGGGCTGGTGATTGTGGAGGCCGCTTGTGTAGACCCTCGGGGCCGGGCTTTCAGCCGGCAGATAGGAATTTACGACGATGAGTTCCTCCCCGGCCTCCGGGAGCTGGCCGGTGCTATAAAGGCCAGCGGGGCGCGGGCCGCCATACAAATACACCATGCCGGTATGTCCACTGGCCCCAAGGTCACCGGCTCGGCACCCCTGGGCCCATCCGCCATCGCCATGAGGGGATATGGACCCGCCCAGGAGATGTCCGCTGAGGACATCCGGAGCTCCGTCCAAGCCTTCGCCAGCGCTGCCCTACGGGTCAAACAGGCTGGGTTCGAAGGGGTGGAAATCCACGCCGCCCACATGTACTTACTGGCCCAGTTCCTTTCCCCCGCTTGGAACCTACGCCAGGACAGCTACGGGGGATCCGTGGAAAACCGGGCACGGGTGCTGGTAGAAACTATCTGGGCAATCCGCGAGGTAGTGGGGGGGGAATACCCGGTTTGGTGCCGCATAAACGGGGAGGAGTATGGCCAGGAAGGGCAAGGTATTACCCTGGCGGAGGCCAAGCTCATATCCCGGCTTGCCGAGGAAGCGGGGTCCGATGCCATAAGCGTCTCCTGCTTCGGCTGGGGACACTACGGCCAGGTCAACATGCCCGCTTCACCCGGCGCCCTGCTGCCACTATCTCAGGCCATCAAGGAAGAGGTGTCCGTGCCGGTGATGGCCGTGGGCCGCCTTGACCCCAGGTTGGGGGAGGTGGCCCTGAAGGACGGCCGGGCTGATTATATTGCCATCGGCAGGGCGCTTATCACCGATGCCTACCTGCCCATGAAGGCGACAAGGGGTGAGTTGGCGAATGTCACCCCATGCATATCCTGCTACCGCTGTCTCCCCTTCGGGGGTGACCAGTCCGGCATGAAGTGCTCCACCAACGCCGCATTGGGCCATGAGGATATCCACCCCAGCCCGGCACCTCAGCCCCTCAAGGTGCTGGTGGTGGGCGGCGGCCCGGCGGGTATGGAGGCGGCACGGGTGGCTGCCCTGCGGGGCCATAATGTGACCTTGGTGGAGCGGGACCAAGACTTGGGCGGGCAGCTTGCCCTGGCCTGCCGTCCCCGCCACCAGAACCGCTACCCCACCCTCCTGCGCTATCTGCGTAAGCAGCTCTCCAAGCTCGGGGTGCAGGTAGAGCTGGGACAGGAGTCCACCCCGGAAACAGTAGCACGCCTTCAGCCGGATGCCGTGGTAGTGGCCACCGGCACCAGCCCCCTTATACCTCATATCCCCGGCGTGACCGGGCGGGCCGCCACCGCTCACGATGTGCTGGCAGGTCGCACTCCGGTGGGCCAGAGAGCAGTCGTAATAGGCGGTGGCCGGGTGGGCCTGCGTACCGCCCAGTTCCTGGCCGAGCAGGGCAAGAAGGTTACCCTGCTGGAGCAGGGAGGCCGCCTGGGGCAACGCTTCACCGGACTGGTCCGCCGCCCCCTACTTGACCTGCTCACCGAACTGGGTGTTGAACTGGTCACCGGAGCCAGGGCCGAGGAGATTACTGAGGCAGGGGTGATGGCGGCGGTGGGGCAGGCCCAGCAGCTATTCGAGGCCGATACCGTGGTCCTGGCATCCGGCACAGCCCCCAACACCGTCCTCTTCCATGCCCTAGAGGGCAAGGTGCCTCGCATCCACCGTATCGGGGACAGCCAGGAACGCGGCAACATCTTGCAGGCCATCGCCGCCGGCTATCGGACCGGAATGGAACTATAAATCACAGGCCTATCTGAGTCGCTGAAATATCTACACATCCAGCTTTACAATTGGCCTGTCAGCGGGGTGGTGGGTGGAGAACACCGGATGATAACCGATGCTAAAATGGATTGCTCTGATAGCGGTAATCGCCGTCGTATTCTTTCTGGGCCTTATGGTGGGTAACCGCACCGGTGTCCGCTGGACTGACATCATATCTGTCGGCGATGTGCCGGTCAAGGCCCGGCCCAGCTTCGCACAGGACATCCTACCCATCTTCCAGGAGGAGTGCACATTTTATCACGGCCCCGATGACGCCCATAGCGGCCTGCGTCTGGACTCCTATCACGGGGTAATGAAGAGCACCAACTTCGGCGCCGTGGTGGAGCCTGGCTATACCGAGGCCCATTACGTCCTGGGGTTCGTATACACAGTCGGCCCCTTCCCCGACCTGGAGGCCGCCAGGGAGCACTGGCAAAGGGTGGTGGACCTGGAACCTGGTAGCGAACGGTCACAGATTGCACAGGTACACCTGGACCAGATGGAAGAGGAGAGCGCTCCCCGGTAGAATGGGGAGGGTAGTTAGGGATGCCAGAAGAGCAAACCAGCCTCCTGATAGCTTTCACCGCCCGGAATAGTGTCCTTTGTTTCCCATTGCGTATAGCGCACCATACCGGCCTATATGACCAATCCCTGAGATAATAGTGATGGCATTGATACACCGAATATCCCACAACCATGAGTGTGCCCAGCAAGGAGAACAGACAACACGATGTTAGACCCCATCACCCTGTTTCAGACCTGGATAATCAACTGGGCTGCGGCGTTGGTGGCCATCCTTCCCATTGGCTGGGCTTTTGGTGCCGGTATGGTGTCAACCGTGAACCCTTGTGGCTTCGCCATGCTGCCGGCCTACCTATCCCTCTACCTAGGGACCGGTGAGGAAACCTTGGCTCAGCGGTCAGCGCCTCTACGGACAATCAAGGCTGTCTACATAGGAGGTGTGGTCACCCTTGGTTTCGTGGTGCTGTTTGGCGCCGTAGGACTGGTACTGGCCGTTGGCGGTCAATTCCTGGTAACGGTTATGCCCTGGGCAGGTATGGCAACCGGCATCGTCCTGGCTATCGTGGGAATGCTTTTACTATCCGGTAAGCACACCTATTCAGCGTTTTTTGTGCGTCTGGCAGGCCGGGTAAGCACCCCGGGGGAGACCGGCACACGCGCTTTCTTCCTGTTCGGTATTGGATACGGTATAGCATCTCTGGCCTGCACTTTGCCCGTCTTCCTGGTCGTAGTAGGCAGCGCAATTGCCGTCGGTGGGGTCTTGGGAGGCTTCTCTCAGTTCCTCAGCTACGCAATGGGCATGGGACTGGTACTGGTCATCCTCACAATGGGTATAGCGCTATTCAAGGGGGCAGCGGTGGGGCCGTTACGGGCCATGGTGCCCCGTATACAGCGGGTCAGCGCGGTGCTCATTCTATTGATGGGCTCCTACCTGGTATACTACTGGTTGACGAAGGGAGGCGTCCTTGATTCTTTCGCCTGAACACCGCTCGCTCCCATCTACCAGTAGCTCCTCTGGAGGGCCACATAAGGAGC
>JASLQE010000331.1 GCA_030744635.1 Dehalococcoidia bacterium
CACTCGAGAAGTGTCCCACTTTTGCTGATTGCCAACAGCTATTACTCCGTAGTAAGCTGTGCTCAGCAGTGGTTGCTAACCATTCCTAGAGACCATGTGTTATGGTAATAGCTACTGGTTGACGGTTTCGGTGAAATCGGCCACCGATTTCGCTCCAAACCGGCCACCGTCTCGGCCAAATCGGCCACCCCTGGCGGCCTGGGGATGGTGGAGAGGTGCCGGGCCTAAGTCAGTTTAGCTCAGGTTTCATGTCATCTGCAAGGTTGCCTCCTTTCCCGTCAGTCTGATTTGCTACCAGGCTGGTTGCCATGGATTCGCCCTGGTCCTTGCGCATGGAATCACCCTTGAGCTCTATTTTATAGGCGTTGTGGAACAGCCTATCGCATATGGCGTCGGCCAGGGTGGGGTCACCGATATTGGGGTGCCAGTCCCTGATGGGGCACTGGCTGGTGATCACGGTGGAGCCTGACTGATAGCGGTCTTCCACTATCTCCAGCAGGTCCCGGCGCTCCCGGTCGGCTGGAGGGGTGAGCAGAAAGTCATCGATGATGAGCAGTTGCGCCTTGGCCAGCCTGGTGAGGGTTTTGAGGTGTGAGCCATCCCCCCGGGCCTGCTGAAGGACTTCAAACAGTCGGGGCGCCCGCAGATAGAGGACGGAATAGCCGGCCCGGGCAGCGAAGTTGCCCAGGGCGCAGGCGAGGTAAGATTTACCGATGCCAGTGGGGCCGGTGACGAGCACATTGCGGTGGGCGTCTATCCACCGGGTGCTTGATAGCTCCAGCAGCATCTGTTTGCTCAGGCCGCGGGGATGCCGGTAGTCGATGTCCTCCAGGGCGGCCTGCTGGCGGAGCCGGGCATTCTTGAGCAGGCGCTTGAGCCGCTGATTGTCGCGGTAGGTCTTCTCATCCTGCACCAGCAGCCCCACAAACTCGTCATGGGAGAGCTCGGCATGTTGGGGACTATTAAGTCGCTGTTCAAACCCCCTGGCCATGCCGAAGAGTTTCATGGCGTTGAGAGTGGCTATGGTCTGTTCGTTAAGCATAGTTTTCCTCCTGGTCAGTGGCATAGTATTCCCTGCCCCGGATGTTGCCGTGCATCAGCAGTCTCATCTGGTGGGGCTGTTCTTCGGCGTCCGGCTGCCGGTCCAGGCCGGCGGCCAGGATGGCGCGCACGGACTTATAGGAGCAGGTGTTGAACTTAAGGGCCCTCTGCGCCGCGGCCTCAACGCGTTCCGGCTCATAATGCTGCCCCAGCCGTATGATGCCCAGGCAGGCGCGGTAGCCCTGCTCCGGATAGATGCGGGCGGCCATGATCTTTTCCACCAGTTGAGCCGTGGCGGCTCCGGTCTTGGCCGCCCACTGGATGAAGCGTGACGGGCTCCACTCGGCATACCTGCGGTGCTCTGGCGGCATATGCTCCCGAAGAGTGGTGTGCTTGCCCCGGACATAGGACCTGATATGGGCAGCCACCCTCTCGCCTTTGCGGAAGGCCTCAATGGTGGTGGGGGTCAGCCGGACATCGAGCTTTTCTCGCAGGAGCTGAAACGGCACGCTGTAGTAATGATGGTCCACCTCGATGTGGTAGTCGATATTGACCCTCGCCTTAAGCCATTCGGCGTATTCGTAGGGATGCTCCGGCAAAGGCAGGGCACAAGGACGGTCCAGACTCTCAAACAGCTCCCTTCGTGACTTCCCCATCCGGCGCATGGGGCGGGTGTTGAGGCACTCCAGGCACTCACGGATAGCCGCATTGAGCTCCGCCAGGCTGTAGAAAGTGCGCTGGCGCAGCACCGCCAGTATCCAGCGCTGGGCTATGAGCACTCCAACTTCGGCCTTGGCCTTGTCCCGGGGTCTTCGGGGGCGTGCCGGCAGCACGGCGCAGCCGTAGTGCTCGGCCATCTCGGCATAGGTCGGATTCATCTCCGGATCATAAAAGCAGGCTTTGTTCACCCCGCTCTTGAGATTGTCCGGTACCACTGCCCGGGGTATGGAGCCGAAATAGTGGAAGGCGCGCACGTGGGAGCCTATCCAGTGGGGCAATGTCTGGGACAGGGTCGCCTCGGCATAGGTGTAATTCGAGGCACCCCATACGGCCACAAACAGCTGGGTGGGAATAAGCTCTCCGGTCAAGGGGTCAACGATAGACAGGCCATCGGAGTAGTCGATGAACACCTTCTCTCCGGCCCGGTGCTCCTGGCGCATGCAGTAATCCAGCTTGCCCCGCCAGCGGTGATAATGCTCGCAGAACTGTGTGTACTGATAGCCATCGGGGTGCTTCTCCTTGTACTCCAGCCACAGTTGGATGAGCGTCAGGTTCACGCTGCGGTAGCGGCGTAGCTGGTTGTAGATGTAATCGCAGTCCGGTGGCGGACGATACACCGAGCTCGACAAATGCTCGGTGGGGAAAAGACGCCCCTCAAGCTGTGTTTCGGTGAGTTCCGCCGCCTCAGGCCAGTTCACCCCGGCCCCCCTGGCCCTCATCAGGTAATCGGCCACGGTGCTCCGGGATACATTACAGCTTCGCGCTATCTGCCGCTTGCTAAGACCGCTGGCATGCTTCAAACGCAGAATTTCTTTGACCTTGCGCATAGGCAACCTCCTGTTTGCCACAAAATCACCTCCTTTACGGCGATTCTATGGCTTGTGGTTGCCCGGTGCCGCTCTCACCCCCAGGCCACTTCCCTTTTCCAGCCTGCCGCGCCTGAGCCGGTGGTGGCCGATTTGCTCCGTCAGGGTGGCCGATTTAGTCCGTTAGGGTGGCCGATTTGCTCCGAGACGCCGGCCGATTTGCTCCGAAATACGCAGATGCTTCCGTAAACAAACGCATTGGATAGATTAACCTGGTCCACATAAATGTCAGAAAGGAACCTCACTTTAAAAGGAATGCTTTCTATCACCAAAGAGTCTGAAGAGGTAAAGCACGAACCAAAAGTAACGGGTGCGTCGCCATTGACGTGTTCTGGTGCTTGTGATATGGTAGCTGCTCCCTTGATCTGCCCCCATGGACTATACCAGTTTGAAAGTTAGAGTTCCAAGTAATGGAGCAGGGAGGATGGCCACAGGAGCTGGTGGTTGATACGCTTTGGCTGAGTGCGGCCTGAACTCGTTGTACTCTCTACGCCACCGTT
>JASLQE010000332.1 GCA_030744635.1 Dehalococcoidia bacterium
ACTCAGATAAGGGCGGAAGTCATCAGCCAGACGTTCAAGCGCTATAAAGAGCCAGCGAATGCCGAGTTCGTCAGGGAGGCATCGGTAGTGGAGGGTTCAGCCTATACCACGGTCCCCTGGTCTCCCACCCCCACCCCCCTAACCACCCGCCTGGAGGAGATAATAAGCTTTGCCAAAAGGATGGGCTATCAGAAGCTGGGAGTGGCCTTCTGCATGGGGCTTATGAACGAGGCCGAGGTGCTAATCCCGATACTGGAGAACGCCGGTTTTCAGGTGGTATCGGTGTGCTGCAAGACCGGGGGCATCCCCAAGGAGGAGATAGGCGTCCGGGACGAGGATAAGATAGTCCCCGGCAGGTACGAGTCCATGTGTAACCCCATCTCCCAGGCGGAAATACTCAACCGGGAAAACACTGAGTTCAACCTCATGATGGGCCTGTGCGTGGGCCACGATGCCCTGTTCCTGAAGAGCGCCGACGCGCTGACCACCGTTTTCGTGGTCAAGGACCGGCTGCTGGGCCACAACCCGGTGGCCGCCCTCTACCTGTCCCGCTCCTACTACAGGAGGCTGCGCTCCAAGCAGATATCAGAGATTGCGGGCTAAGCCGCCACCCGTTTGAGCCATGAGATGGCCGCACCCACCGCCATCTCCTCCCGGCGCAGGTCGTGGCCTATTCCCGGAAGTATAGCTATCTCCTTCGGCTCCCCGGCTGCGCCGTAAAGCCTACGGGTGTCCGCCACCGGCACCAGGTCATCCTCCTCGCCATGGACGAGGAGCAGCGGCCTGGGGTGGATATCTCCCACACACCCCACAGGGTTAACCTGAATAAATCCCTCCACCCAGTCCTCTACCGAAGAGGGGAACCCGGGGTCACGCAGGGTGCCCGCCTGGCGGCAGTGATCCAGCATGGCCTGCACATTCTCCGGCTGACGCAGTCTCTCAAAGTCGGCAAGACAGGCCAGGAGGGCCACAGCCTTGACCCGCGGCTCCTCGGATGCCACCCGGCAGGCTACCGCCGCCCCGGCGCTGAAACCCACCAGGATGGGTTTGATGCCGTCCTGGGCTATTTCAAGGAAGTCCAAGACGGCCCTCAGGTCACGCACCCAGCCCGCCAAGTCCAGGTTGCCGCCGCTTAATCCCGCACCCCGGAAATTGAAGATGAGGGTGGTGAAGCCCTCCCGTGCCAGGCGCTGAGCCAGGAAGGGATAGCCGGGTTCGGAAGGGTCAGGAGGGCCGGCGGGCAGCCCGTGGCACAGCACCACCACCGGGGTCTGCTCCTTTTCGCCCCTGGCAAAGTACATCTCGCCCACTATGGTCACCCCGTCCACCAGTAGGGTCACTCCTTGCGATATCATGTCACCAGTATGCAACAGGACTCCAGGCCCGTCAAAGCAGCCCGGATGAGCCGGTAAGCAACGATAATTCTTCCCACCGGCCCGCCCGGTTAGAATTCTTTGGGGCGCAAAGCCCCCCAAACCCCCCGGGGGGAGCCAGGTAGGGGCGCCTCTTGTCGCGCCCAGGGGTTAATAAGGTTGGCTCCCTATAAGTTCACCAAGGGGGGTGGGAAAGACTGCTCAGTCCTCCCAGGACCTGGCCAGGTCAATCAGCGGCGCTATCCACACATCGGACTTGGAGGTCAGGAGTTGCAGCATCTCCTCCAGCAGCACCATGCGCTGCCCCTTGCCGATGCACTGGGGGTGCATCACCAGGTGGAACAGCCCCCCCGGCACCCTGCGGTACATGTAGCCAAAGGTGGCCTCCCACACCTCTTTGACTTTTTTATAGCTGGACAGGGGGGAGGCGGCGTACCACGGCCGTTTAGGGTTCAGGTAGTAGGATATGAACTCAAAGTGCGGGAAGTCGTCCATGTCCCACTGCCAGGGGAACTCCAGCAAGGCGGACTCCCTGCCGAACTCCACCGTGTAAGGCTCCCCCCGCTCCACCCTATCCCCCACCCTCAACCGGTATGGGGAGAAGTCGTCCCCCATGAAGCTGCTGTCGTAGACAAACCCCATCTCCAACAGCAGGTTGGGCACCTCGTCTGACATCCATTCCCCCGATGAGCGAAAGCCCCGGGGGCGGGCGCCGGTGGCCCGCTCCACCGCATCGGACTGCTCCACCAGGTAGCGGCGTTTCTCCTCCAGGGGGGTGCGGTCGCCCACCTCATGGGGCAGGTGATACATGCTGTGCGCGGCCACCTCATGGCCCCGCCGGGCGCACTCACCGATGATATCGGGGAAGGTGCGGGCCGTGTGCCCGGGGGAAAAAAAGGTGGCTTTGACGCCGAACTCGTCCAGCAGGTCAAGTATGCGGGGCACCCCCACCCGCGGCCCGAACTCCCCGCGGGAGAGAAATCCCCCGGAGCCGATGCCCATCATCCCCAGCCAGATGATTAGCCCGTCCACATCAAAGGTCAAAGCGGCGGCACATTTCTTTCCCTCAGACATCCTCAGCGCCATGTCACTGGCCTCCTTCCTGCACTGTCAAAGCGTGGCTACCCTATTGCGCCCGCCTCCCGCAGCCTCTCAATCTCCTGGTGCGATAGGCCCATTCCGCCGAGCACCTCAGCAGTATGCTCCCCAGGTGCCCCACCCAGAGACCGCACCTGCCCCGGCGTCCCCGAGAGTTTGATGGATATACCCAACTGCCTGACCGGTCCGGCTACGGAGTGCTGGGCCTCTACCACCATGCCCCGTGCCAGCACATGGGGGTCGGAGAAGGCCTCTTCAAGCTCCAGCACCGGCGCCATCTCCGTCTCCCCCTCCCGCAGGATGGGTGTCCACTCATCCCGGGTCCGGGTCAGCAGTATGTCACGCACCGCCTCGTAGGCCTCCTGGCGCTTCTCCCAGTTGAACTGGAAGGGGATAAGGTCCTTCCGTCCCACCACCCGGCAGAAGTTGGCCCACAGGTGCGGCTCCAGGTTAGCTGTGGTTATGTACTTGCCGTCCTTGGTCTCGAAGATATAGGAGGACGGATTGGGGACGCCCCATTTGGGCACCGAGCTGCCCCTGAAATGTATGCCGGAGAACCAGGCCAGAAAGTCCATGCCCGAGTCCAGCATACTTATGTCTACCTGCTGCCCCTGCCCGGTTAGGTCTCGCGCCCGTAGGGCCAAGAGGATGCCCATGGCGGCATGGTGGCCGGTGGCGATATCGTCAAAGGGGACGCCGAACATCATGGGTTTGCCGCGCTCGTCCGGGCTGAGGGAATATATGCCCCCCAGTGACAGGGCACAGGGGTCCCGCCCCAGAAAGTCCCTGTAGGGGCCGGTCTGCCCGTATACTGAGATGGAGCAATACACCAGCCGGGGGTTCAGACTGCTCAGGGTAGCATAGTCTATCCCCAGGCGGGCCGCCGCTCCCGGGCGGTACCCCTCCACGAAAACATCGGCGGTCTCCACCAGCCGATGCAGAATATCCAGTCCCTCCGGCTCCTTGAGGTTGATGACCATGCTCTTCTTGTTTCGTGCCAGGCAATCGTAGGCCCGCTGCCGTGATATTTCCTCCGGGGTGCGTGACGGCCGCTTCACCGTGCCTTTAGCCTGCTCACCCCTTCGGCCCTTCTCCACTGCACCCCGCGGCTCCTCCACATTGACGACCTCTGCGCCGAAATCCGCCAGCATCATGGTGCAGGTGGGTCCCGGCATATTGCGGGACAAGTCCACCACCCGGATTCCCTCCAGGGGTAAGGTCATAGGGTTACCTCCTCCGGTAGTAAGTAAGTTTCCCATATGCTATCATCCAGGAGGCAGAGTACGCTATCCGCTATACTTTAGCTTGCTACACCTTCTGCGCGGATAGCTTGAACACGACATGCCCGAGGCCACCCCGCTCCACCCCCGGGTCCAGACACTCCACCACCTGAAACAGCTCCGGGTTGGGGTCTAAGCCGGCGGTTATTCGCTCCATCATGATGTTAAGGACGCCGGTGAGCGGGGCCAGCGCCCGCATGCAGGTGGGGCAGTCCGATTCGGGCAGAATGGACAGGGGCGCCGAGCTGAACACGTACTTCTGTCCCTTCTGAATGCCGGCGAAGCAGTACTGAGACTCGGTGCATTCGGCCACAAACTTGTAGGCGGCGAAGTCCCCCATGTGGGCAAGTACGGCCTCTATGTTAGGGCCAAGCCGGTCCAGGTCCGTATCGGTCATCCCCAAATTGGTCTTGAGCATATCCCTAGTCTGAGCATCCAGTGCCATAATAGCCTCCTCCTGAAACAGATTTTGTTGCGGATTATACGGCATGGTGGGAACGGGTGCAACCCAACACATTGACCAACAACGCAGCTTCTGCTACCCTGCGGGAGGAACAAGTCACCAAGGAGGACCCATGCCCTACGAGACCATTCTCTTCAGCCAGGAAGGCGCCGTTGCCACGGTGGCCTTAAACCGGCCAGAGGCCATGAACGCTATTAATCTGAAGCTGGGTGAGGAGCTGGTGGACTGCTTGGAGCGCTGCGCCGAGGACGCCTCTATCCGGGCGGTCATTCTCACCGGCAAGGGCAGGGCCTTCTTCGCCGGAGCCGACCTCCGCCAGGTCAAGGAGAACCTGAACGATGCTCCCAATTTCCTGAAGCAGATTATCCGCTATCTGCACCCCGCGGTATCCGCTATACGGCGCATGCCCAAGCCCGTCATCTGCGCCGTCAACGGCGTGGCGGCCGGGGCCGGCTTCTCCCTGGTTCTCACCTGCGATATCGTCATCGCCGCAGAGAGCTCCCGCTTCACCATGGCCTATGTCAACATCGGCCTCAACCCGGACGGCAGCTCCACCTTCTTCCTACCCCGCATGGTGGGGCTGCAACGGGCGAGCTGGCTGTTCCTCACCGGTGAGTTTGTAGATGCCCGGGGGGGCCAGGAGCTGGGATTTATCAACCAGGTGGTGAAAGACGAAGAGCTAATGAGGGTGACCAACGCCCTCGCCACGAAGCTGGCCGCAGGGCCTACCCTGGCCATGGGCCGGGCCAAGGCGCTCATAAACCAGAGCCTATCAGAGAGCCTGGAAACGCAGATGGAGAACGAGACCCGGGCCATAGCCGCCAGCGCCGCCACCGAGGACTTTCAGGAGGGTGTCAGCGCCTTCTTGGATAAACGCCAGCCCGACTACAAGGCCCGCTGAGGCCGCTTCCGCCCTGGCGTGCGGATAAGGGGATAAGGAAGGCAAGAATGGCCGCCATCGTGGCGATGCCCGCAGCCCCCAGAAAAGCCGCCGAGTAGTCCCCCGTCAGGTCATACAGGTACCCAGCCATGTACGGCCCCACAAAGCCGGCCGCGGCACCACATGTCATGAATGCGCCCAGTATTTTGCCCAGGTGTAGCTGGCCAAAAATCTCCCCGAACAGCGGTCCCAGCACCACAGACCCTCCGATGCCGAAGAATCCGACCGCGAAAGCAATTATGAAAAGAAGCTGCAAGTTCAATCCAACCATCAGCCCGCTGATGGCCAGGGCGTTTATAACATAGGATAGGCGCAGCGTCCCCCGCCTGCCTATATGATCCGAAACTGTCCCCAGCACTGTCCTGCCCAGCAGTGCTCCCACGCCAAAGAGCGCCACCACACCCACGGCTCCTGCAGGATCTATCCCCTGGTCGGTGGCGTAGGGCACCAGATGGACAAGAAGCAGCGCATACGAGGCGAAGCCCAGGGTAACACAGGCATAGACGCTCCAGAACGCATAGGTGACCACGGCTTCCCTCAGAGTGTATCCGGGATATAGAGCCGGGTCATCTCCCACCGGGACGTCACCCTCACCCACCCCATAGGCCGCAAGCCCCATAGAGGTCGGCCCGCGCCGCAGCAGAAGGGCAGCCAAGACATTATAGCAAAAAACAACCACCCCTACCACCAGGAAGGCCTGCCGCCACCCCAGGGAAGCTATAAGATAGTTGGCCAGGAACGGGAAGAGCAGGGTACCCACCCCCATACCAGCGGTAACTATACCCATCGCCATCCCCCGCCGCCGTTCAAACCAGCGCACCACCGTGCTCACCGGCACTATCCAGCTTGCCCCATGCCCCAGGGCGGCCACCAGCCCGAAGAAGAGGTAGAGCGTCCACAGCGAGGATACCCGGCTCAAGGCAGCCAGGCCCCCGCCGATGAGCAGCGCCGCCAGGAAAACGGGCAGCCGGGGGCCATGTCGGTCGCTGAGCCATCCCATTATAATGCCGGTGGTGGAGTAGGTCACCAGATAGAAGGAAAAGGCCAGTGAGGTCTCCGCCCGGGACCAGCCGAACTCGGCAATCAGGGGCTTGAAGAAGACGCCGTAGGAGTAGAAGATGCCATAGTTCATCAGTACCAGGAAGGAGGCCCCCACGATAACCCAGCCGTAGTGGACCACGGGGGCCTTGCGCACTGGATGCCCCGGCGCGTTCACGGTCAACATGCCTCGCTACGCCCGGTGAGAGGCGACCATCTCATAGAGCAGCCTGCGCCCCAACCGCCGCTGGGAACGCTCCGGAACTGGCCTGCGCAGCGCCCCATCCAAAACGACTCCCATGCGCAGAAAGGCGGCAGTCAGAGCCAGTGCCAGGCCCCACAACAACCGCCGAGTGATAGGCCGCAGGCCCTCTAACCTGTCCACCAGCCACAGAATCTGCCTCAGCCCCACCCGGGACAGCAGGCCCAAGCCTTCAGTGTTCCTGATCTGCTCCAGGGGTGGCACCTCTGAATTGGCCCACCCGTCTTCCGGGCCTGCCAGCCCCTCGTCCCCATCCACAAGAACACACAGCAGAGCCAGAGACATGGCCTCAGCGCCCCAGAAAAGAACCGCTCCCATCGCCACCAATAAAAGCGCTAAACCACCGGCTATCAGAAATGGTACCACGTCTCCGCCTACGAACGAGGCGGGACTGAGTGCAGCGTCTGCCACTGGGGCAGGGCCTCATAGTCAAGCTCGGCTGCCGGAGGATTCACCCTGGCTTCCGGCCTACCCACCGGTGTCTCTCCCTTGATAGATTTCACCAGGGCCATGGCGCGCTCTATCCGGCCCTCGTCCCCCTCCAGGGACAGCACTGTGGTGCCCTCTGAACCTGCAATGCCCCCCGCCGCCACGGGCACCACCTGCACCCCGGTCAGGGCCTGGAAGGCCTGGACCTCGGTCATCACCAGGGCACCGGGGGCGGGCACCAACCCTGCAGGCAGGCCGGTGCTGTACTTGAAGCGGAAGATGCCTGAGGCGCGGGCGGCCTGCTCCACCGATGGTATCAGCTTCTCCAGGCCCACGGGCATTATTAGATAGCTGCCCCTGGGCAGTACTACCGGCAGGGCCTCCCCTATGGTGCCTCCACGCTCCCCGGCCGCTAGCACCCCGGCGTTCCCTTGCGGGTCCACGGCATTAGCACCCTTGATAAAGACATCCTCCTCACCGAACTCCTCCAAGGCCTCGGCGGGGGAGAGGTCGGTTGGTTTTCCATGGCGCAGTGCGATGGGCTTCATGCGGATACCGGGCGGGTTGGCAGAAAGCTCACCGTCCAGTATGATACCGGCGGCGTAGAGGTATTTTGGCTCTATCTTGACACCTGCTACCTCCTCGGCCACAAAGGCGTTGGTGGTGCCCCTGGCTATTACAATAATCCCCTTCTCCAACGCACGCCGCACCTCCGGCAAGGCTGCCACGCCCTTAGCGATGAGACGCTTGGACTCCGTAGGTGTGAGGCTAATCAGCGCCCTGACCGGACTCTCCCCTGCCCCTTGCGCCCAACCAGGATGATGATAGAACATGGTTACCTCCTTACCGGTGATTCTAACACTAAGGTTGGTGCTGTAGCAGGATGCCGGCCCACCCCAGGCATGAAGGCCCTTCCCGGGGCTTGGCAAACTGCCCGAAGAAATCCGGACTCCTCCGGACGGATATCTCTTTCAGTGCGTGTGAGAAGGGGGAGAAATCAGCCCTCAAAGGTTATGGATTCTCCCCTTCCTCTTTTCCGCCGCCGGTCTCACCGATGATTTTGGTTAGGCCAAGGTTCTCAAAGAAGGACTCAAGCTGGTCCCGCACCTGGGTCTCAGACAGGTCCCGTGGGTCGCACTGGCTGCCTTCGTAGGTGGTGGTGGGTACGCCGTTTTCCTGGAGTACCCGCTTCACCTCCATCATTCCCGTCTGAATGCCGTTGCAACCGTGGTCTAGGTGGACTACCACGCCGTCCACGGAGTACTCATCTACCCGTTTCAGATGGGCTGCGGGCCGGTGTGCGGTGTAGCACATATGAGGACGGTAGTTCAGGTAGAGGTCAGCCAGGGCGTCCACGGCCTCCTCCCTGCTGCGCAGCTCAATACCCCGCTCCTTTAGGGTCTGTCCCGGCTCCCATGACCCGTTCTCATGTTTTACCCAGGCGCCGCCGTCAAAGGTCTGGCCCCCCAGAAACACCGCTCCGTATTGTGCGGGCATCTTGAGGATATCAATGAAAAAGAAAGGGGGGATGCCATCGTGGAAGAACCGGCCGGTCTCATAGCCTCTGGCCGATATGCCCTGCGCCACCCTATCCCGTACCTCATCCAGCACCATGCGGTAGAACTCCACCCCCTCGTTCTTGTGCCTCAGGTTGGCCCAGGGCACCCTCAGGGACTGGAGGTGGCGCATATCCATCGGGGCTGGCACGGCCTTCTGCTCCTCACAGAGCCGTGCCCACAGCACAAAACACTCCCACTCATTCTCTACGCCCTCAGCCAGGGACTCATCGTCGCAGGTTTTTCCGGTAAATTTCTCCGTCCACTCAATCACATCCAGCATGCGTTGTACAAAGTAGGACCGGGTGTGCTCGGTATCCCGATAGGGGACATCCACGGTGACATGAGGAATGCCGAAGTACTCCGCATACAGCTGGCCGGTCTTGACCATTGAAGGACAATCGTAGCTCTGAAAGACAAAGTTGGGATTTGCGGTGCCTCCCTTGGGGCTGGCCGTAGTGCTGCCCGAGTAGAGCTGTCCCAGATGACACAGCATGGATGAGCACAGGTCCCGGCCGAACCCCTTCGCCTCGGCAATCTCCATGGTCTTGATAAGCGCCTCATGGTTCTCCAGTAGCTGGTTGTAGTGAGGGCCGAAAGAGGGGTCACCGAACTTTCCGAAGCCGGAGAAAAGGCTGATTAACCCCTCTAAGAGAAGTCCCTGTATAACCAGGTCTCCCCTTTCTTCAGCGCTCCACAGCAGCTTATTACGCATGCGGCGCAGCTCTTTGGCCTTTGGCCAGCAGTCAAAGGGTCTGGTGGGGAACTCGGTTAGCGGTTTCATTTCTGCCTCCTACACACCTGCTTCAAGCATTTCCAGGAAGGCCTCTATACGGGTGCGGAACTGGCCCACAGGGATGGTAGCATCCACCTCCAGCATAAGTGTGGGTATATCCGCCTCCCGCAGGGCATTCTGAATGGGAGGAATATCGTATTCATGGGGGTCGCAGAACTTCTCCAGGATGATAATCGCCCCCTTGGCCCCGTATTCCCTGGCCAGATTAACGACATGATGCAGCCGTTTCCTATCTGCGGATAAGTCCTTTATGGGGCAGGGCGGACGATCCACATAGCGCTGCGCGATGGCGGTTAGAATATCGTCCCCTGCCGGCGCCTCACCCCAAAAGTAGCGGGTCCCCGTGCAGTGGTCATCCACCACTATCTGCCCACCCATTGACTCCACGAAGCCCACCAGGTCGGTATCGTCGTTCTCGCTGCCCAGCAGCATCAGGCGGACGCCCGGTTTCTGCCCTTGTCGGCCCTCCATCTCCGTCAGCGCCTGACGGAGCAGGCCGTTGTGCTCCTCTTTATCCATGAACATGCTGGCCAGCACCATCTCCATGGCCTCCACCCCGTTTATGGGAGGAGCTGTGCCCCGGCGTAGCTCATAGACCTGAGTCATCAACCTACGGTTGGTGTTGTAGGTTTCGACCGCCCTCTCCAGATCCGAGTTAGATATAGAGCGACCTACCCAGCCCTCCAGGGCCTTCTGGAAATCACGCAGCTCCCCGGACAGGCAGTCCACCGCCAGGGGTAGATGGAGACTTGAGGGCATATACATATCGTAGCTGAACCTTATGGGAACATGCTCCAGCCAGGAGTCAAATGTCTGACGGATATGCTGGCAGGTCTGGGCATATGCTATGCCGTCAAGGTAGTCATAGCGCCCCAGGAGCCCCTGCGCCAGGCAGTCACGGCAGTAGGCGCACCACATGCTGAACACATAGTTGTCGGTGACGCTCTGTGGCTGGTGGGAGCCCATTATGCGCACGGGCAGCACCCCGGCGGCGTATGCCACCTCCTCGGGCACATAGGTACACAGATAGCCCATCGCCTTGCCCCCGGTACGGGACTTCCATTCTTTAGCGTACTGGTGCCTCCCCACCACCACTTGATGAAACTGCTCCAAAGCCTTCATTGTACCACCATAGGTGAAACCGACAGCATGTCACCCCTGTTTGATTCCCGTGGACGCTATAGAAAGGGATAATATATCACCCCCATCATCCATGTCAAGGCGGCCCATTCAGGCCTGTTGCAGCACCGGGGCTTTGCGTATACAATGCATAAAACGGCTGTATGGATGCGGACAACTGCATAACAGGCACCTATGCTCCTGGAGTTGTCCGCACCG
>JASLQE010000333.1 GCA_030744635.1 Dehalococcoidia bacterium
AGAAAGGGGGAACGATGCAGGGAATAAGGGACCGAGTTGCCATAGTGGGGATGGGCTGCACCCAGTTCGGTGAACACTGGGACAAATCGGCCAACGACCTCATGGTGGATGCCGTATATGAGGCCGTTGAGGACGCCGGCATCTCGCCCTCGGACATCCAGGCCGCCTGGTTGGGCACCAGTAGCTCCGGGCGCAGGGGTTCCATGCTGGCCTACCCCCTGAAGTTGGACTATATCCCGGTGACCCGGGTGGAGAACGCCTGCGCCACCGGCACAGATGCCATGCGCAACGCCTGCTATTCAGTGGCCGCGGGCATATACGATGTGGTACTGGTGAGCGGAGTGGAGAAGCTGAAGGACTCCGGCTACTCGGGGCTGCCGCTGTACCCGGAGGTGACCACCTCGCAGACGGACCCGCCGTGCCCGGCCCCGGTACAGTTCGCCCTGGCGGCCACGCGGTACTTTCATCACTACGGGCTGAGCTTCGAGGAGGGGAAGCGAATACTGGCGCAGATAGCGGTAAAGAACCACCACAACGGCACGATGAGCCCGAAGGCGCATTTTCACCGGGAGATAACCGTGGAACAGGCGCTGAAGGCCCCCATGGTGGCCTGGCCCCTGGGGTTGTTTGACTGCTGCGGGGTGAGCGATGGTTCGGCTGCGGCCATAATCACGCGGGCGGAGCTGGCGCCGTCGTTCCGCAAGGACTACGTGCTGGTGAAGGGGCTGGGAGTGGCGTGCGGGGCACGGGAGGCCCAGACGCGAAACGACTATGATTTCGTGCACTTCGAGGAGAATGTGAGGGCGGCCAAGACAGCCTACCGGGAGGCGGGGATAGAGGATCCCCGGAAGGAGATATCGGTGGCGGAGGTGCACGACTGCTTCACCATCACGGAGCTGATAATCTATGAGGACCTGGGGCTGAGCCCTCGTGGTGGGGGTCCGGCAGATGTAGAGGCGGGGACCTTCTCCCTGGAGGGAGAGGTGGCGGTTAACAGCGATGGCGGCCTGAAGTGCTTTGGACACCCCATCGGGGCCAGCGGCATCCGGATGATATACGAGGTCTACAAGCAGCTTCAGGGCAAGGCGGATAAGCGGCAGCGTCAGGACCCCCGCATAGGCATCACCCATAACCTGGGGGGGGCACCCGGCTGGTTCACCAGCGCCGTAGCCGTCTTCTCCCGGCCGGACTAGTCCTTGGTTGCGTAGTTCGGCGCCCTCCGGCCGAAGGGCCTGTTTTGTTGCGCGGATTAGCGCAGCTAAGCCCCGATATGCTTGAGTGAGCGTTTCAAGAGGAAGAACTATGAAATGGGCTACGGACTACCTGTGGTTTGAGACGGCAAAACAGAGGGAGTATATCAACATCACCTCTCGGGTACAGGACTTTGTAGCCGGGAGCGGTATCCAAGAAGGGATGGTGCTGGTCTCCGCCATGCACATAACCGCCGGGGTCTATGTTAACGACGCCGAGCATGGGTTGATACAGGATATTGATGACTGGCTGGAAGGGTTAGCGCCCTTCAGGGCCGAATACCGCCACCACCGCACCGGGGAGTCCAACGGGGACGCCCATCTGAAAAGCCTGCTTGTCCACCACGAGGTGATGATCCCGGTCACAGGCGGCAGGTTGGACCTGGGACCCTGGCAGCAGGTCTACTACGCCGAGTTCGACGGACGACGCCGCAAAAGGGTGGTGCTGAAAGCCATGGGGGAATGAACATCTAGGGAGTCAGCGAACCCTAACCCGGGTGCATACCATTGTCGGAAACAGCGTTTTCAGGGCGGGGGTGGGGGCTGCTCGCTGACAGCCACACCCATCGGAAAAAGGACAGCATCCCCGGCATCACCTTTTCCCCACCTATCCGGCTGAAGGCACCGCCTTCATCGGACCGTGGTAACCATACGCCTCGTAAGGGTCCCATCGGGGCAACCTCCTTCGTTGTCCTCTGGTGGCCACAGTGTAGCCCGATGGTGGGTATAGGCACAGAAGGTAAGCACCCAATTGCCCTGGGTGTTTACCATCAAATCCGTTTTGGTAAATCCGTTTTGGCAGATGCGTTTTGAGACCCGTGGAACGCCTGACGGCCCTAGCACTCAAAATTGACGCCCCGCTACCGTGCGGGGTATCATCGGTGCCGAGAGCCGTGGGGGGGCATCCGGCAGCGGCCGGCCGGAGGGAATGCAAGGGGGCTTGAGAGAAGGAGAAACATGGGAGACAACGTACTTCATACACCGTTGTGCGATATGCTGGGTATCCGCTACCCCATACTACAGGCGGGGATGGGGGGCAATGCCATACGGGGGCTGGTTTCCAACCCGGAGCTGGCGGCGGCAGTCTCCGAGGCCGGTGGGCTGGGGGTGCTGGGTGGTGCCCCTATATCCGTTGAAGAGTTCTCACACCTGGTCAGGGTGCTCAAGTCCCTCACCAACAAGCCCTTTGGGGTGAACCTGGTGTTCCCCGGTGGCGACGCTATAGTAGGAGGGAGTCCCGAGGTGCTGTCCGCTAAAATCCCTCAGGACTACAAGGACTTCGCACACGGCATCCTCGGGGAGATGAAGGTGGAGGAGGCGGAGAAGAAACTCGAGCCGCCCCACCTCTACCTCACCCGGGAGGTCAGCATGAAGAAGCTGGAGATTGTCCTGGAGGAGAAGGTGCCTGTGCTGGTATACAGCCTGGGGGACCCGGGAGCGGAGACTATTGACGCCGCCCACCAGGCGGGGATAACCGTCATGGCCCTGGCGGGTAACGTCCGTCAGGCGGTCCGGCTGAAGGCGGAGGGGGTGGATGCCTTGGTGGCCGTGGGATACGAAGCCGGCGGGCACAGCGGCTATATCGGCTCCATGGCCCTGGTGCCCCAGGTGGTGGATGCGGTGAAGCCCCTCCCTGTGCTGGCAGGGGGTGGCATCAGCGATGGCCGGGGCCTGGTGGCCGCCCTAGCCCTGGGGGCCGAGGGGGCATGGGTGGGCACCCGGTTCATGACCAGTGAGGAGTCCGCCACCGTCCCGTGGATGAAGAAGCTCGCTTTAGAGGCCGGGGACACCAGCACCGTCAAGTCCAAGTTCATCAGCGGCAAGCCCAACCGCCACCTGCGTTCCCCCTGGGACGACGCCTGGGAGGAGACGGCCAAGAAACCCCTCCCCATCCCCCTTCAGGGCTTGCTCTTCTGGGACTACTTCACCTCCATCACCCAGGCCGAGGCCTTTGAGGTCAGCGGCGAGACCATGGGGCAGGGGGTGGGCCTGATAGACTCTATCAAACCGGCGAAGCAGATAGTAGAGGATATGGTGGCCAAGGCCATCCAGGTCTACGGTGAAATGGGCGGCCGGTTCATATAGGGCTGATAGGAGGTCTTCTCGTGGGTGGAGGCAACCAGAAGGCTCCCCTCTCCCCGTACCGCGTACTGGACCTGACGGATGAGAAGGGGCACCTTTGCGGAAAGATATTTGCTGACCTGGGCGCCGATGTCATCAAGGTGGAGCCCCCCGGGGGCGACCCCGCCCGCCTCGTTCCTCCCTTTTACGAGGATGCGCCGGACAAAGAGCGCAGCCTGGTGTGGTGGGCCTTCAACACCGGAAAACAGTCGGTAACCCTGGACCTGGAGGGCAGCGAAGGGAAAGAGGCCTTGCTCAGGCTCATAAGCAGCGCCGATTTTCTGCTGGAGTCCTTTTCGCCCGGCTACCTGGAGTCCTTAGGGCTGGGCTACAACGCATTGGCCCTCGCCAATCCCCGCCTCATCCTCACTTCCATCACCCCTTTCGGGCAGTGCGGTCCTTACCGGGACCTCAAGGGCACCGACCTGGTCACTATGGCGCTGGGGGGGCAGATGTATAACTCCGGAGACCCGGATAGGCCGCCGGTGCGTTTAAGCCCACCCCAGGCCTATCTACAGGGGTCCATCCACGCCGCCGCCTGCTCACTCATCGCCCATCACTACCGTGAGCGTACTGGCCGGGGGCAGTGGCTGGATGTCTCCATCCAGGCAGCCATCGCCCGGTTTGTAATGCTGGAGCCCCTCTACTGGCTCTACGACAATCATCTGGTGAAACGGACGGGCAACTGGGTGCACCGGGGCGGCCCCCCCCTGAAGCAAATCTGGCCCTGCAAGGACGGCTTTATCGCCTTCCGGGTAATGGGTGGCCGCTATGGGCGGAATATCCTGCCCTTGGTGGAGTGGATGCGGGACGAGGGCGTGAGCGACGGGCTGGAGGAGCTGACCTGGGAGGGCCTGGATGTCCCCAGCTTGAAGAACCTTGAAGCGGTCCAGGCTACCTTCGGCCG
>JASLQE010000334.1 GCA_030744635.1 Dehalococcoidia bacterium
GCCGGCGTCCTGCAGAACGCCAACCTCCTGGACTACAAGAGTCCCACCGCCACCGATGTGCCATTCATAGATACGGTCATTTTGGAGGTGCCCGCCTCGGACGGCCCCTACGGTATCCGGGGCGTGGGCGAGACCCCCATCATTCCCCCATTGCCTGCCCTGGCCAACGCCATCCACAAAGCCACCGGGGTTCGCCTTCGGGAGCTACCTATGAACCCCGAGGCCGTGTTTCAGGCCATACGGGGCCAGGGGGGCTGATGTTCCTCTATCAGGAGGCGCTCTGGCTGGTGGAGGCCGGGCAGCCTCCGGTGATGGCCACCGTGGTGCAGGTGTCCGGCTCTACTCCTCAGAAACCCGGTGCCCGTCTCCTGGTGCGCCGGGACGGCACCCTGGCGGGGACGCTGGGGGGTGGCTGTGTGGAGAGCGATGTTTGGGCTGAGGCCATGGCCTTGGTGGAGCACGGGGGCGGCGCCCGGCTGCGAGAGTTTCATCTGAACGAGGATCTGGACGCGGATGGCCTGGTGTGTGGCGGTACCATGCATGTGCTGCTGGAGCCGCTTATACAGACTGAGCTTTTGAGGGAGGTGGTTGAAGCCCATCAAGGGGGAGGCCCGGTTGCTCTGGCAAGGCTCATAGACGCGGGTGAGGCCCGGTATCTGCTGGTACGGCCAGACGGCTCTGCATCGGGCGGCCTGGGGGGTGGGGAGGTGGAGGCACTGGCCCGCGACAGGGCCGTAGGGCTTCTCAGCGGTGGCGAGGACACGCTGGCCTATTTGTCGGTGGGGGACAGGCACCTACTGGCAGAGTCTTTTACTGCCCCGCCCGCTCTGCTCATCTGCGGGGGAGGCCATGTAGGCTACGCCCTGGCCCGCCTGGCGGTGCCCCTGGGCTTACGGGTGCTGGTGGTGGACGACCGCATGGAATTCGCTAGCAAGGAGCGTTTTCCCGATGCCGACCGGGCGGTAGTGGCCCCCTTCCCCGAGGGGGTGGCCTCTTTTATCCTCGCCGCTCAGGATGCGGTGGTGGTGGCCACACGGGGGCACAGGCACGACCATGTGGCCCTTCTGGCTGCCGCCTGCAGTAAGGCGGGATATCTGGCCCTGGTGGGAAGCCGCCGCAAGGCGGCGCTGGTATCCAGGGCGCTGAAAGAGGATGGGGTGCCGCTGGAGCGCGTGGCCCAGGTAAGGTGCCCGGCGGGACTGAGAATCGGTGCCTGCACCCCGGAGGAGATAGCCGTGTCTATCTTGGCCGAGGTCCTCATGTGGCGCAGGGGTGGGGATGGGCAGCCCCTCAGCGCTCAGCCATCGGGGGCGGCGGCCGGGGTGTGAGTCCAACGATATCGGCCCTGGTGCTCTCCGCCGGGGAGTCCCGTCGCATGTCCGCCTCGCGTTCCGAAACGGGACTCCGACAGAGTCGAGAGACTCCGGCTTCGCCGGAGAGGGCCATGAAGGCGCTGCTCCCCTTTGGTGAGGGAACGCTGCTGGAGTACCAGATTGACTCCCTATCATCAGTGCCCGAGATAGCCGAGGTAGTGGTGGTTGTGGGGCACCGGCACGAGAAGCTGTTGCCCCTGGTGGAGGGACGAGACGGGGTGAGTGCCGTGTTCAACCCCGACTACCAGCTGGGACGGGCATCTTCAATAAGGGCCGGGCTGAGGGAGGTATCACCTAATGCTGACGGCATCCTCATCATCGGGGTGGACCAGCCCCGCCCCAGTCAGGTGCTGGAGTGGCTGTTGGCCGAGCACCTTGGGGGCAGCGTCCCCATCACCGCCCCCGCCTATCGTGGGAAGAGGGGACACCCCACCCTGTTCTCGGCGGCCCTCCTGCCGGAGCTGCTGGCCATCTCCGAGGAGAGGCAGGGGCTGAGGGAGGTAATGTCCCGCCACCGGGCCGAAATCCGCAACATCGACTTTGACACCCCCGCCGTCCTCCTGGACATCAACATCCAGGAGGACTACCAGGCCGCGCTAAAGCTGCTGCACCATTAGCGGTATACCTACCGGCGGTGGCCCACCCGGAGGACGGTGACCACCTTCTGGTCGTCATCAATGTGGTAGACAATCCGGTAGCTCCCTACCCGGATACGCCACAGGTCGCTTCCTTTGAGCTTGAGCACTCCATGTGGGCGCGCGTTGGTCTCCAAACAGCGTAGTGAAGCCGTGATAGTTTGGCGGATGTCTTTCTCGATCCTGGCCAGGCTACGGCGGGCTGCTCGCCGCAGCTTAACGGTGTAGAGCACCTTGTTGCTCTTCTGTCTCCAACTCTCGCTCGAACTCGTCCAGGGTTACGGTGCCTTCCTCGTCCGCCAGGGCGGCCAGGCCCTCCCGGATGTCAATCTCGTCCTCCGCCTTCTCCACCATGGCCTCCACCACCCAGTCGTTCAGGGACTTGCTGGAGAGGGCGGCCAGGGCCTTGCACCTCTGGCGCAGCCCGGCGGGCACATTGGAGAGCATCATGCGCTGCCTCTTGGGGGTATCCTTTGTCATGGCTCACCTCTTGTCTCTAAAGCTGCCTTGTGTATTGCCATGGTAGCATATATTGCCGGGGTAAGTAAGGAAGTCACATACCATGTATGGGCTCCGACACGGAGTCTGATAAGTCGGACAGGGCTTGCCCTGCCCAAGGGCGCGGCAAGCGGCGCCCTTACATATGTTTAGGGGGTTTCAGGGGGTGCCGCCCCCTGAGAAAAGTAACTGGGCGGTTGGGTGGGAAAGAGGCCTTCTACCCCCTACCTCTTGCCGTGCGCTGGGTGGCGGGGCTGGCGATGGTGGGGTCCGTGGCCACATTGATGAGGGCGGTCTTGCCGGAGGCGAAGGCCCTCTCCAGGGCGGGGCGGATGTCCTGGGGCCGCTCCACGAACTCGCCATAACCCCCCAGGGCCTCTACCACCTGGTCATACCGGGTAGGTCTCAGCTCCGTGCCCACCACCCGGTTGGCCCCGTATATGATTTCCTGGCGGTGCTTTATCATACCCCAGGCAGAGTCGTTGGCCACCACCACCACGATGGGCAGGTTGTGCCGGATGGCGGTGTCCATCTCCATGCCGTTGAGGCCGAAGGTGCCATCGCCGTTGAGCACCAGCACCTGCTCCTGGGGCCGGGCCAGCTTGGCGGCGATGGCGAAGGGGATGCCGGACCCGATAAGCCCCAGGTTGCCCTGGTCCATCCACCGCCCCGGCCCGTAGACCCGCATGCCCATGGCGGCGAAGACGGCACAATCACCACCGTCAACGACCAGGGTGGACTCCCGGTCCAGGAAATCGCCTATCTCCTTGCACAGGCGCAGGGGGTGTATGGGCACATTGTCGGAGGCGGCATCGGCCTCCACCCGCTGGCGGCGGGACTGGCCCTGGCGCTGCACCTCGGACACCCAGTCCGGCCTCCCCCACCCCTTCATACCCCGGGCATTGTCTATCAGCTGCTCCAGCACCCGCCGGGCGTCCCCGGCGATGCCGATCTCTATGGGACGGTTGCGGCCTATCTCACCGGCGTCAATATCTATCTGAATCCATCTCTGTCCGGCTTCCGGGGCGGCGAAGACCGGGGGCTGCCCCTTGTTGAGCCAGAAGTTGATGCGGGAGCCCACCACCAGTATGACATCCGCATCCCTTGCGCCCACCCGGTAGGGGCCGAAGCAGAGGGGGTGGTCTTCGGGCAGGCAGCCCCGCCCCATCTGGTTGAGGAGCACCGGGGCCTGAATCAACTCCGCCAGCCCCCGAAGCTGCTCGGCTGCCCCCGACCAGACCACGCCGCTGCCGGCGATGATGATGGGGCGCTGGGCATCGTGCAGGGCCTCCACCGCTTCCGCTACCAGGTCCGGGTCCCCCTGGGGCCGGGCACGGGTGCGGGACCAGGGGAAGGGTGGCACCTCCGACTCATCCAGCTTGGCCTCCAGCACATCCTGGGGGATATCCAGGAACACCGGGCCGGGGCGTCCGGAGGCGGCATAGCGGAAGGCCATGGCTATGTACTCCGGTATGCGCTTGGGGTCGTAGCAGGTAGCGGCCCACTTGGTGATGGGTGCCAGGAGCTGGGTCTGGCTGTAGTCCATGCCGAAGCCGGTGTCGAAGTCACGCAGCGGGACACGGCCGGAGATTGCCACCACCGGGCTGCCCATCTGGTGGGCGTTGATGATACCGGGGACGGCATCGGCCAGACCCGGGCCGGCGGTGACCACGGCTACCCCCGGCTCCCCGGTTATCCGTGCCCAACCATCGGCCATGTGGACGGCCGCCTGCTCATGCCGGGTGTCTATGATGCGTATCTCCTCATCGAGGCAGGCGTCAAAGATAGCCATATCGTAGTCGCCGGAGAGGGCAAATATCTGTCTCGCCCCCTGCGCCTTGAGCGCCCGGACCACCAGGTCGCCGCCGTCCACTGTAGCCATGTAGCCCTCCCTTACCAAGCTTGCCCCCATTTTACCCCGCCGGCGCCGGGTTGCCAAAGCCCGCCCACAGTTTCTTATTCTGGGGGGCGAAGCCCCCCGGGGAAAAGCACCGGGCGGGTGGGAGGGGAAAGCGATGCCTCTGGTTGTGCTGGGGGAGCTTGCCCCAGCGTAGCAATAGGGCTTTGCCCCTCATTCCTCTCGCGCTCCTTCATCACCCTATGCCGGGCGCGGCCGCTTAGGCTATCCGCGGCCCGGTGTGGTAGATTACTGATAACATTCTTTCCGCTAAAGGGACGAGAGGAGAGACGATGAGGTTTGTCAGGCTTTACACCGGCGAGGACGGCCAGTCCCACCTGGAGGAGATGGAAGCACCCACGGCCCCGGTGGGGCAGGCCCCCTTTGAGCCGGCTACCGGGGTGTCCTTCCGCCGCTCCGGGCCGGGAAATGTCATGGACTAGCACAATGCTCCCGGGCGGCAGTACGTTATCACCCTGGCTGGCTAGGCGGAGATAGAGCTTGGGGACGACACGGTGATGCGCGTCTCCCCGGGGGATGTGCTGCTGGCCGAAGACCTGACGGGCAAGGGCCACATCATCAGGGTTGTGG
>JASLQE010000335.1 GCA_030744635.1 Dehalococcoidia bacterium
CCTCCTGTTCGAGCAGCTTGGAGAGGCGGCTGGCCTGGTGCCGGGAGCGGGTTACCAGGATGCGTTTGCCGAACAAGGGGCGGTTATCGAACCAGCGCAGGGCATCCCGGAGGCCCACCACCTCCCCCACCACCAGCACCGCCGGGGGTGCCATGCCCGCCTCCGTTGCCCGTTGCGCAATATCAACCAGGGTGCCGGTGACCGTCTCCTGCCGGGGGTAGGTGCCCCAGCGGATGACCGCCGCCGGGGTCACAGGGGAGCGTCCGTGCTCCACCAGGGCACGGCATATGGGTGCCAGATTGGTTACCCCCATCAGGAAGACCAGGGTATCCGCCCCCCCTGCTAACCGCGTCCAGTCTATGGTGGACTGTCCCTTATCAGGCGTCTCGTGGCCGGTGACAACGGCGAAGGAGGAGGCCAGGCGGCGGTGGGTGAGTGGAATGCCGGCGTAGGCGGGAACGGCCACGGCGGCGGTGACGCCGGGCACAACCTCAAAGGGTATTCCGGCGGCCGCCAGGGCCTCCGCCTCCTCCCCACCCCGGCCCAGCACGAAAGGGTCTCCCCCTTTCAGCCGGGCCACCACATGCCCCTCCCGCCCCAGGGATATCAGTAGGGAGTTTATCTCTTCCTGGCTAAGGGTATGGTGGCTCTGCTGCTTACCGGCGGAGATAAGCCTGGCATCTTTACGGGCCGGCTCCAACAGGCTCTCATCCACCAGGTGGTCGTAGACCACCACATCCGCAGTTTCCAGACAACGCAGTCCCTTGGCCGTGATAAGCCCGGGGTCACCCGGCCCCGCTCCGATAAGATAAACCTTACCCGGTTTCATGCCGCCGCTATACCTCCAGGAGCTCAGAGGCACCCTGCTCCAGGAGCCTCTCCGCCAGATGCCGGCCCACCTGTTCCGGGGAGTCGGTGTCGCCCTCCATACTGTCTCTTAGCAGCCGGTCACCCCCCGGTGAGGCAACCATGCCCCACAGCGTCAGGCGGCCACCCTGCACCTCCCCCATGGCGGCGATGGGGCTGTGACACCCACCTCCCAACCGCTCCAGGAAAGCCCTCTCCGCAGTGACGGCGGTGCGTGAGGGAGGGTGATCCAGCGGGGACAGCAGCCTCCGGGCCTCGTCGTTATCCGTCCTTATCTCCACGGCCAGGGCACCCTGGCCTACAGCGGGTATGCACACCTCACGGGGCAGCAACTGCGTTATGCGGTCCTGCCATCCCAGGCGATCCAGCCCCGCGGCGGCAACCACCGCCGCCTCCACAGCCCCGGAGGACACTTTGCGCAGCCGGGTATCCAGATTGCCCCGCAGCTCTCCTATTTGTAGATCCGGCCGCAGGGCCCTTATCTGGGCGGCGCGTCGGGGGCTGCCAGTACCCAGTAAAGCCCCCCGCGGCAGGGCCTGTAAGTCCAGACCGTTCCTGGACACCAGGGCATCCCGAGGGTCATCCCGGCGCAGGATGGCGACTATCTCCAGATCTGGGGGACACTCCACCGGCAGGTCTTTGTAGCTATGCACGGCGGCATGGACCTCCCCAGCCAGGAGTGCCTGCTGTATTTCTTTAACAAAGACCCCCTTGCCCCCCATTCTGGAGAGAGGCCGGCGGCGCTGCACATCCCCCTGGGTCTTTATCTTTCTCACCTCAAAGCTAACGCCCGGGTTGCGCTGAGAGAGCTGCTGGATAACAAAGTGCGTCTGGACCAGGGCCAGGGCGCTGCCCCTGCTGCCCAGGATAAAAGCGGGCACGGCCTTAGCCCTCTTCCTTCAGCTTGAATAGCTCCTCTACTGCGGCGATGTAATCCCCGTCATTCTCTTTAAGACGCACCGTAGGTGAATGCAGGAGCTTGTTTACAATAGCCCGGCTGAGGGCCTCAACCCCTTCCCGTTGCCGCGGGGTGAGGGAGGGCAGCTTTCGCAGGGCCTCCTCCATCTCCTGCAGGCGTACCTGCTCCGCCCGCCGGCGCAATGAGGCGATGGTCATCACCCCTCGCTGAGCGCGCCACCAGTCCACGGCCCGGCGCACCTCATCCTCCACGATAGCCTCGGCCAAGACGACCTCTTTGCGACGGGACTCCAGCCCTTTCTGGGAGACAGCCTGAAGGTCGTCTATGTTGTACAGGTGAACGCCCGGCATTTCGCCTACACCCGGGTCAATATCCCGGGGCACGGCCAGGTCAATGAGGAATAGGGGACACCCCCGCCTCGCGGCCATGGCCGCGGCCACCGTATTGGACTCCAGCACCAAGCCGGGGGCGGTGGTGGCGCTTATGACTACATCGGTATCGGCCAGGGCCTGGGATAGCCGCCCGAAGGGCAAGGCCCGGCCCCCCAGTTTGTTCGCCAGGCGCTGGGCACGGCCACGGGTGCGGTTGACCACCACAATGTCCTGGGTGCCGCTCTCCCGGACTATCTTGCCGGTTAGCTTGCCCGTCTCACCGGCGCTGATGATGAGAAATCTCTTCCAGCCCAGATCGCCCAAGAGCTTTCGGGCCAGCAACACGGCCACATGGCTCACAGAGACGGAGTGGCGGCTGAGAAGGGTCTCCCTCTTTACACGCCTCCCCACCTCTAATGCTTGCCGGAAAAGGACGGACAGGGGGCGGCGGG
>JASLQE010000336.1 GCA_030744635.1 Dehalococcoidia bacterium
AACTCAAGATGGTGGCCAGGGGGTTGGCGATGCCCTGCCCGGCGATATCCGGTGCCGAGCCGTGGATGGGCTCGTAGAGGCCGAAGGCGGTGCTCCCCTCCCGGGGCACCCCCGACAGGCTGGCCGAGGGCAGCATGCCCATGGAGCCGGTGAGCACCGAGGCCTCGTCGGTGAGGATGTCTCCGAACATGTTCTCGGTCACTATGACATCAAACTCGGCGGGGCGCTGAATAAGGCGCATGGCGCAGGCGTCCACCAGGATGTGCCTCAGCTCCACATCGGGATAGTGCGACGCCATGTCGGTAGCCATCTGCCGCCACAGCCGAGACGACTCCAGGATGTTGGCCTTATCCACCGAGGTCAACTTCTTACCCCGCTGCCGGGCCAGCTCGAAGCCCACCCGTAGTATGCGCTCAATCTCCTTCTCGGTATAGAGCAGGGTGTCCACCCCCCGCCATCCCCTGGCTGTCTGCCAACGGCGCTTGGGGCGTCCGAAGTAGAGGCCGCCGGTAAGCTCCCGCACCACCACGAAGTCCACCCCCTCCAGAAGTTCGCGGCGCAGGGGGGAGGCATCCAGCAGCATGGGGAAGACCTTTACCGGGCGCAGGTTGGCGAACAGGCCAAGGCCCTTGCGGATTTTGAGCAGGCCGTCCTCGGGGCGGGCGGGGGCCTTGGGGTCGTCCCACCTGGGGCCGCCCACCGCCCCCATGAGCACCGCACCGCAGCCGCGGCACATCTCCAGAGCGACACCGGTAAGGGCCTCGCCATGTTTATCTATGGAAATGCCGCCGAAATCGGCGTAACTGAAGACAAACCGGTGTCCGTAGCGCTGGCCCAATACTTCCAGTAGCTTTACCGATTCGCCTATGACCTCTGGGCCGATACCGTCCCCGGGGAGAACGGCTATCTCAAGCTTCATCACTTACCCAGCCTTTGCTGGGTATACTCCACCAGCCCACCGGCGGATATGATGTCCAGCATGGCCTGGGGATAGGGGGCCGCCTGGTAGACCCGGTTCCGTGACGGGTTGATGATGGAGCCTTTCTCCAGATCCACCTCCAGCAGGTCCCCAACCTCCACCTCGTCAGCCTCGTCGGTCTCCAGCACCGGCAGCCCGATGTTGATGGCGTTGCGGAAGAAGATGCGGGCGAAGCTGGGAGCGATGATAGCGCCCACGCCAGCGGCCTTGATGGCCACGGGGGCGTGCTCCCGGGACGAGCCACTGCCGAAGTTGGGCCCGGCGACTATGATATCCCCAGGCTTCACCCGGCTGGCGAACTCCGGGTCAATCCCCTCCATGCAGTGCTGGGCCAGCTCTTTGGCGTCGGACAGGGAGAGGTACTTACCGGGGAGGATTACATCCGTATCTATGTTGTCGCCGTACTTGTGGACTTTGCCCTGTATTCTCATACTACCTCCTGTGGGTGGGCGATGTGGCCGGTGATGGCGCTGGCGGCCACCACCGCCGGGTTGGCCAG
>JASLQE010000337.1 GCA_030744635.1 Dehalococcoidia bacterium
CATAATGGGCCGGGAAATCTCTACCCTGAAGGGATGCGCCAGGAAGGTAACGCCGCCGTGCTCAGCCACATAGCTACAGAGGTCTGCCGCCCGGTAGCATGTACGCGGTATGCTTTCCACCCCGAAGACGAGGATGTCACCGTACTCAGTACCGGTCTCCAGCCCTTCCAGCACAATGAAGTCATACTCCCGGGATAGCCTTTCGGCCACACCGGTCTTCTCCATCCCGTGCTCGGTTATGCATAACCCGTCCAGGCCCGCCTTGCGCGCCCAGACCACCATGTCCTCGTACTCTATGTTACTGTCTCCTGAACCGGGTCGGGTATGGACATGGAGGTCGAAAACCATCATAGCTGCTGCCTCGGAGTGACCATCCGGCCATTGTAACCGTAAACGCTACAGAGGGTCAAACCTGAGGAAGTTAGGTCGTATGGTAGGTGTTGTTTTTCTCACACCCCGCATTGACTTCTCACCCCCACCCCGGTAATCTGGGCTTCAGCCATGCCCATCCATGTGCTCCCCCAACAGGTGGTATCCCGCATCGCTGCAGGCGAGGTGGTGGAGAGGTCGGCATCCGTGGTGAAGGAGCTTGTAGAGAACGCCCTGGATGCCGGGGCCTCGCAGATAACGGTGGAGGTGAGGGGGAGCGGAGTGGATGTTATCCGGGTACTGGACAACGGCCACGGCATCCCTCCTCACGAGGTGGACCTGGCCTTCCAACGCTACGCCACCAGCAAAATCAGCAGCACCGCAGACCTGGAGGGTATAACCACCCTGGGCTTTCGGGGAGAGGCCCTGCCCGCCATGGCCGCCGTGGCCGAGGTGGAGATGCTGACCCGCCACCCAGGGGAGGAGGTGGGCACATATATCAGCCTCCAGGAAGGTGAGACCTTACAGCGTCGCAGCCGTGCGCGGCCCCCCGGCACCACCATCACCATCCGGCACCTGTTCCGGGGCTTCCCCGCCCGCCTCAAGTTCCTCAAGTCCCGCCCCACGGAGAACGGGCACACCGCCGCCGTGGTCAGCCACTACGCCCTGGCCTTCCCCGGGGTACAGTTCAACCTCTACCTGGAGGGCCGGCAGGCGCTGCACACCTCCGGCGACGATGACCTGCGACAGGCCGCCCTGGAGGTATTTGACCTGGAGGTGTCGGAGGCCCTTCTGGAGGTTGAGGGGGAAAGTGTAAGAGGGCTGATAAGCCCGCCCTCCCTCACCCGCTCCAACCGGTCCCACCAGAGCTTCTTCGTCAACCGGCGCTGGGTGCGCAACCCGGTGCTGTCCTGGGCGCTGGAGGATGCCTACCAGGGGCTGCTGGGCACCGGCCGCCACCCGGTGGCCGTACTCCACCTCAACATCCCCCCGGAGGATTTGGATGTGAACATCCACCCCGCCAAGGCGGAGGTCAAGTTCAGGGACCAGCGCGCGGTGACCTCGGCCATCCAGGAGGCGGTGTGCAAGGCGCTGGGCCACATACCCGTGCCCCGCATGGAGCCTGCGCCCTCCTGGATGTACCGGGGGACGGACCGGAGCATGGACCGGGGGTTGGGCCAGGATGTACCGGGCGAAGGCCGGCAGCCCGCCCTGTTCGCAGCCCAGGCCGGCCCCACCACCGGTCAGGCGATGACTCAGGTATCGACCACGGCACCCTCGGTGCTGCGGCCGGTGGGCCAGGTGGGCAACAACTACATCGTGGCCGAGGGGCCGGACGGCCTCTACCTCATAGACCAGCACACCGCCCATGAGCGCATCCTCTATGAGAGGCTCATGGCCCAGAGGGAGAAGCAGACGGTGGAGATGCAGGGGCTGTTAGAGCCCCTGGTGATGGAGATGGACCGCCGCCAGCAAAGCACCCTGGAGTACGGGGGCGAAGCCCTGTCCACCTACGGGTTCACCGTGGAGCCTTTCGGGGAGGGGAGCCTCCTGGTGCGTGCGGTGCCCGCCATGCTGCGGGGGGAGGGGATAAAAAAGGCGCTGGAGGAGGTGCTGGGTTCCCTGGAGAGGGGCGGGGAGGCGGAGTGGCCCCGCCGCATCGCCACCTCCCTAGCGTGCCACGGGGCGGTGCGGGCGGGCCAGGCCTTGAGCATAGAGGAAATGCGGGAGTTGCTGCGGGGCCTGGAGGGCTGCAATCAGCCCTACATCTGCCCCCACGGCCGCCCCGTCATGCTACACTTCTCCTCCACCAACATAGACAAACAGTTCGGAAGACGGTAGGTAGAACAGCCATGCTAAAATACACAGTAATACTCATTCCGGAGGAGGAAGGCGACTACTCGGTGGAAGTGCCGGCTCTCCCCGGCCCACCAAAGAAGCAGACCAGCTTGAACGGAAACGCCTGAATATTCAGTCGTTCCATACTATGGTAGAATTTGACAGCCATAGTCATAATGCGCCTGTCAGCAACGGTAGCCAGGTTAAGGAGGTGTCCGATGCCCCATATCAAGACCAACAGTCTCAACATCTTCTACCGGGAAGTGGGGACTGGGGATCCCTGCTTGCTACTCCAAGGTTTTACGATGGACCACCGGGGTTGGGCATTGCAGATTCCAGCCCTGCGGGACCATTGCCACTGCATCAGCATGGATAACCGTGACGTGGGGCAGAGTGACTTGGCCACTGGGCCGTACAGCGTGTCTGACATGGCTGCCGATGCCCTAGGGGTGCTGGATGCCCTAGGGATCGGGCGCACTAACTTGGTTGGACATTCACTTGGCGGCGCGATTGCCCAGGAGATCGCTATCGCCCACCCACAGCGTGTCCACCGCTTGGTGCTTATTTCCACCTATGTCACCATGGGGCCCCTTGCTCGGGCCATCTTCGAAGCGCGGAAGCTGGCCAAAGCCAGACTGACCACGGCCGAATACTATGCTGCCACCTTCCCTTGGACCTACAGCAATGCTGACTACGCCGTGCCCGGTCAAGTGGAGGCTATCCTGCAACTGGCGGCAGCCAACCCCAACCCCCAGCCCTACGAAGCCTTCTGCCGCCAGAGCGACGCCGTGCTGAGCTATAACAGCAGTGACCGCCTGGGGGG